>NZ_JALQDP010000007.1:0-24850 GCF_023631165.1 Caballeronia sp. AZ1_KS37
GGACGCCAGATTCAATATACAAGTAACCAAAGAAAGCAGCTTCCGATACGCCCGCGGTCACACGCAATTTGGGTAGTTCTCTCGTCCATCGTGGGCTGCCTAAAGAGTGCCCTCATAGGCCCCATCGTGCTTGGCTCGTGCACGGTCCGTCTCATCGCACCACACAACAAACCGGTTCAGCACCATATGGCTCCAGCCCGCTTCGCGGCCGACCGGTCAATCGGGGATGCATGTGCTTCTTCACTAACGTCTCCATCTCACTACAATCGCCGCCCTTTGGTTTCCCTTGCAGACCCGGCGGCAGCGCGTAGCGCTGTGCCGAAGCTCTTTCGTGCTGAACCAACGTTCTGAACACCTTCGGGCGGCAGACCGTGCGCGAGCCAAGCCCGATTAGGTATTTGAGGGCACTCGTTAGGCGAGTGCCGCCTGGGACGAGAGAACTACCCAAATTGCGTGTGACCGCGGGCCTGAAAAGCTGCTTTCTTTGCTTACTTTCTTTGCAGCAGCAAAGAAAGTGAGTGCCGCCCCGCACAGGGGCAACGCTGATAGACCGACACGAAACCGGGATCCGGCGACTACAGTAAGCAAAGTGAGCCCCACCCCGCACAGGAGGCAACGCTGACAGACCGAAAGCAAATCGGAATCCGGCGAAAACAAAAAAGACACCGAACAGCAGCGGCCGGTTTCCGAACCGGCCCCCCCAACGCCCGCAACGTCTCCTTGACAGTAGAGATCCGCACCGAGAGATCGGGACTCCGCGACTCGATGCGCAACTTGTCCTGACCCGCGAGCTTGATGTGCTTATGCTTCTGCACCATCTCGATGATCTTCATGCCATCGACGGGCGGATTCGGAACGAACTGCAGCGAGATCGACTGCTCGCCCGCGTCGATCTTCGAGATGCCGAGCGGTTTCGCAGCAAGACGCAGCCGATGCGTCTCCACGAGCGCATGCGCCTGCGGCGGCAGCTTCCCAAATCGATCGACGAGCTCTTCGAGAATGCCATCGATCGCATCGCTCGATTCGCAGTTCGCGAGCCGCTTGTACAACGACAAACGCTCCTGCACATCGGCGCAGTAATCGGCGGGCAGAATCGCGGGCGCGTGCAGATTGATCTCGGTCGTTGCCGCAAGCGGGGCGTTCAGATCCGGCTCGCGGCCTTCGCGCAGCGCACGCACGGCGTCGTTCAGCATGTCGGTGTAAAGCTGGAAGCCGATCTCGTGAATCTCGCCCGATTGCTTGTCGCCGAGCACCTCGCCCGTACCGCGAATCTCCAGGTCGTGCATCGCGAGATAAAAACCCGAGCCGAGTTCCTCCATCTGCTGAATGGCTTCGAGCCGCCGCTGCGCCTGCTTCGTCAGCGATTGCGGATCGTGCACCAGCAAATACGCATACGCCTGGTGATGCGAACGCCCGACACGTCCGCGCAACTGATGCAACTGCGCAAGACCGAACTTGTCCGCACGATGCATGAGGATCGTGTTCGCGCTCGGCACGTCGATGCCGGTCTCGATGATCGTCGTGCACAACAGCACGTTCGCGCGCTGGCCGACGAAATCGCGCATCACGCGTTCGAGCTCGCGCTCGTGCATCTGTCCGTGCGCAACCGCGATGCGCGCCTCGGGCACCAGCGCTTCGAGCATCGCGCGCCGATTCTCGATCGTCTCGACTTCGTTGTGCAGGAAGTAAACCTGGCCGCCGCGTTTCAGTTCGCGCAGCATCGCCTCGCGGATCACGCCGTCTTCCTCGCGCCGCACGAAGGTCTTGATCGCGAGCCGCTTCTGCGGCGCGGTCGCGATCACGGAAAAATCACGCAGGCCTTCGAGTGCCATGCCGAGCGTGCGCGGAATCGGCGTCGCGGTGAGCGTGAGCACGTCGACCTCGGCGCGCAATGCCTTGAGCGCCTCCTTCTGCCGCACGCCGAAGCGATGCTCCTCGTCGATGATCACGAGCCCGAGCCGCTTGAACTTCACATCGCTCGACAAGAGCTTGTGTGTGCCGATGACGATATCGACCGAGCCTTCGTTGATCTGCTGCACGGCCGTCGAAACTTCCTTGCCGGTCTTGAAGCGCGACAGTTCCGCGATGCGCACCGGCCAGTCGGCGAAACGGTCGGTGAAGGTCTGCGTGTGCTGTTCCGCAAGCAGCGTCGTCGGCGAAAGAATCGCGACCTGCTTGCCCGCCATCACCGCGATGAACGCGGCGCGCAGCGCGACTTCCGTTTTGCCGAAGCCGACGTCGCCGCACACGAGACGGTCCATCGGTTTGCCGCTCGTCATGTCGCCGATGACGGATGCGATCGCCGCCGCCTGATCGGGCGTTTCCTCGAAGCCGAAGCTCTCCGCGAACTTGGTGTAGTCGCGCGGCTCGAGCTTGAACGCATAACCTTCGCGCGCCGCGCGGCGCGCGTAGAGGTTGAGCAGCTCGGCGGCCGTATCGCGAATCTGCTGCGCGGCCTTGCGTTTGGCTTTTTCCCACTGGCCGGAGCCGAGCGTATGCAGCGGCGCGCTTTCCGGGTCCGCGCCGCTGTAGCGCGAGATCACATGCAATTGCGCGACCGGCACATACAGCTTCGCCTCGTTCTGATACTCGAGATGCAGGAATTCGGTTTCACCTTCGCCGAGGTCCATCGACACGAGGCCCATGTATCGGCCGATGCCATGCTGCGCATGCACGACGGGATCGCCGACCTTCAGCTCGGCGAGATCGCGCACCATCGAATCGACGTTGCTCGCCTGCTCCTGACGACGCCGTCCGGCGCGGCGCGCGAGCGGTCCGTAAAGCTCCGTCTCGGTGACGATCGACAGCTTCTCCAACGGCAGCGCGAAACCGTTGGCGAGCGGCGCGATGCCGAGCGTGAACTTGCCGTCGGCGGTCAGCCATTCGTGGAACGTGTCGCGCAATTCGCCGCGCAGGCCGTTGTCGGCGAGCAATTGCTGGATCGTCTCGCGACGTCCCGCCGATTCCGCGACGAGCATCACGCGATTGTCCGTCTGCTCCAGATAGTGACGCAGCGCGAGCAAAGGCTCGTCGGCGTGACGGTCGATCGCGAGGCCCGGCAGCGGCACGGCCCAGCCGCCTTCGGGCGTCGCGGGAAACTTCAACTGCGCGAAGGGCTTCGCGAACGTGAAGAAATCGTCGTCTGTCAGAAAGAGCCGGCGCGGTTCGAGCAAGGGCCGCTCGCGATCGTGCGAAAGGAAGTCGTAGCGCTGCTTCGTGTCGTGCGTGAAGCGTTTGATCGCGGCGTCCATATCGCCGACAAACGCGAGCTGCGAGCCTTGCGGCAAGTAATGAAAGAGCGTCGCGGTTTCATCGAAGAAGAGCGGCAGATAGTATTCGATGCCCGCCGAGGGCACGCCATTGCCCATGTCCTTGTAAATCTGCGAGCGGCTCGGATCGCCCTCGAAGACCTCTCGCCAGCGGCTGCGAAAGGCGGTGCGCGCGGCTTCGTCGAACGGGAACTCGCGGCCCGGCAGCAGGCGCACGTCGCGCACCGGATAAAGGCTGCGCTGCGTGTCCGGATCGAACGCGCGGATGGAGTCCACCTGGTCGTCGAACAGATCGATGCGATACGGCAGCGCCGAGCCCATCGGATAGAGATCGATGAGCGAGCCGCGCACGCAATACTCGCCCGGCCGCACGACCTGGCTCACGTGCTCGTAACCCGCGAGCGTCAATTGCGCCTTGAGCTTCGCTTCGTCGAGCCGCTCGCCCTGCGTGAACGAAAACGTGTAAGCCGCGAGAAACGACGCGGGCGGCATGCGATAGAGCGCGGTCGTCGCCGGGACGATGAGGATGTCGCAGCGGCCTTCGCCGAGATCGTGCAGCGTCGCGAGACGTTCCGAGACGAGATCCTGGTGCGGCGAAAACGTGTCGTACGGCAGCGTCTCCCAGTCGGGCAGAAGGCGCACGCGCGCATCGGGCGCGAAGTAGGGGATTTCGGCGGCGAGACGCTGCGCATCGACTGCACTCGCGGTGACGACCGTCAGGAGCGGCACGCTCTCGCGATACGCGGCGTAGTAGCGCGCGATGGCGAGCGCATCGGACGAGCCGGAAGCGCCATCGAAGACGAAGCGCTGACCCGGTTTCACGAGCGCGATGGGAGAACTGGACTGCGCGTTGACGGCTTTGGAAGGCATAAGGTGTGCATGGAGCCGTCCGGCAAACGCGGGTTCGGAGAGTCGAACCGGCGTGCGCGGGACGTGGTCGCGAAAGACCTATTATAAAATCCGGGCTTCAACTTTGACTTGTTCACCTCATCTGCTCGACTATTCGCCCGTGACTTCGCGCCTGTTCTCACTGATTCCCTGCGCCGGCACCGGCAGCCGCTCCGGCGCGCCGATGCCGAAGCAATACCAGACGATCGCGGGCCGCCCAATGCTCGCGTACACGCTCGCGGCGTTCGACGCGTGCTCCGAATTCTCGCAGACGCTCGTCGTGCTCGCACCGGACGACAACCACTTCGACGCGCGCCGCTTCGCCGGATTGCGCTTCGCGGTCGAGCGCTGCGGCGGCGCCTCGCGGCAAGCGTCGGTGTACAACGGGCTCGTCGCGCTCGCGAAATTCGGCGCGCGCGAAGACGACTGGGTCCTCGTGCACGACGCCGCGCGCCCCGGCATCACGCCGGAGCTGATTCGCAAGCTTGTCGCGGAACTGCGCGACGATGCGGTCGGCGGCATTCTCGCGCTGCCGGTCGCGGACACGCTGAAACGCGTCGCACCGAACATGCCCGATGTCCCCACGGACGACGTGCGCGTCGCGCGCACGGAATCGCGCGACGGGCTCTGGCAGGCGCAGACGCCGCAAATGTTCCGGCTCGGCATGCTGCGCGAAGCGATCGAGCGTGCGCGTCACGACGGCCACGACCTGACGGACGAAGCGAGCGCGATCGAATGGCTCGGTCATTCGCCGAAACTGGTTCAGGGCAGTCTGCGCAACTTCAAGGTGACGTATCCGGAGGATTTCGCGCTCGCGGGCGCGATGCTTTCGGCCGGCGCCTGACTCACACTCAACAAAGGTTTGGATCGATGGATTTCAGAATCGGACAAGGGTACGACGTCCACCAGCTCGTCGAAGGCCGCCCGCTCATCATCGGCGGCGTGACGATTCCCTACGAGCGCGGTCTGCTCGGCCACTCGGACGCCGACGTGCTGCTGCACGCGATCACCGATGCGCTGTTCGGCGCGGCGTCGCTCGGCGACATCGGCAGGCATTTCCCGGACACGGCGACCGAATTCGCCGGCGCGGACAGCCGCGTGCTGCTGCGCGAGGCGTTCCGGCGCGTGTCGGAGGCGGGTTTCGCGATCGCGAACGTCGACAGCACGATCATCGCGCAGGCGCCGAAACTCAGCTCCCATATCGATGCCATGCGCGAAAACATCGCCGCCGATCTCGATCTTTCAATGGATCGCGTGAACGTCAAGGCCAAGACGAACGAGAAGCTCGGCTATCTCGGGCGCAAGGAAGGCATCGAAGCGCAGGCCGCGGTGCTTTTGCGCCGGACGTCAATCGACGGCTAAAGCGCGGCGGGAAGCGCTATTTCCCTTCGGCTTCGATCGTCAGCGCGACGGCGTTGATCACCGCGGCGATGCGGCCGACGTCGCGCAGTTGCGTCGTCGACATGCCTTCGGCCACGAGATTCTCGTAGTGCGATTTCACGCAGAAATGGCACTTGCCGACGATCGACGCCGCGAGCGCGTACATCTCGAAGCGCCGCTTGTCGACGCCGCCGTGCGACGCATACGCGTTCATGCGCAAGTTCGCGGGCTGCGTCTTGAGATCGGCGTTGTCGGCCATTTCAAGGTACGGATACCAGACGTTGTTCATGCCCATCAGCGCGGCCGCGGTGAGCACGGCGTTCGTCTCTTCGGGCGACAGCGCGCCCGAGTTGCGAATGATGGCGACGAGCTTCGTCGCTTTCGCGGCAAACGCGGCGGCGAGCGCGACGCCAGCCGCATCGCTGCCTTCGAGCGATGAACGCGCGATCGTGCCGTCGACGTTAAGGCGAATGTCCTTCGCGTAGTCGGGCACCAGTTCCTTGATCGCAGACAGAAATTCCATTGTTTTCTCCTGTTCGATGGCATTAAAAAGCCCGCCGATCGGCCGAATACACTCGGCTCGATGGCGGGCTTTGCGGCATCCGGAAACGCTTACAGCGTCGCGCCGCCGACGGCACGGTTGCACGGGCAGAGTTCGTCCGTTTGCAAGCCGTCGAGAATGCGCAAGATTTCTTCCGGGCTGCGGCCGACGTTCAGGTTATTGACCGAGACGTGCTGAATGACGTTGTCCGGATCGACGATGAACGTCGCGCGCAACGCCACGCCGGCTTCCTTGTCGCGCACGCCGAGTTGATCGATCAGTTCGCCTTTCACGTCGCCGAACGAGTAATGGTTCAGCTTGTTCAGGTCTTTGTGCTCGCGGCGCCATGCCAGCTTGACGAACTCGTTGTCTACGCTGCCGCCGAGCAGAACCGCGTCGCGGTCCTCGAAATCGGCCGCCAGCTTCGCGAATTCGACGATCTCCGTCGGGCAGACAAACGTGAAATCTTTCGGATAGAAATAGATGATCTTCCACTTGCCGGGGAAAGACTGCTCGGTAATTTCCTCGAACGCCGACTGGCCGTTCTCTTCGTGATGGTTGAAACCCGGCTTCGCAGCGGTGACAGTGAATGCTTCGACTTTATCGCCAACGGTCTTCATGCGGAAAACTCCTGTGAAATCGTTGAAAGGACAAACTCCAGCCAAACTACCGTATCGCCGTAACGCTCGCGTGACACGTTCATGCCAGGCCGCGCCGAGCGTTGAACCGCTTCATCTTAACCAGAATTAAAAGAGTGCTTCGGCCGTTTCCAGCTTCCGAAACGGGCGCGCTCTAGCCTTCGAAGCGCACGCCGCCTTTCATCGGCGGGAAGTCGATGGTGACTTCGAAGCCGGGCAGAGGCGTGCGGTTGCGCAGACGCAGCGTGCCGCGCTGTCGCGTGACGAGGCGCTGCACGATCGCCATGCCGAGACCGGTGCCGTTCGCCTGCGTGCGCGCCGTATCGACGCGATAGAACGGACGCGTGATGAGCGCGACCTGATCGTCGGGGATGCCGCGGCCCTCGTCCATCACGGAGAGCTCGACCCTGCCGTGCGCGACGCGCGTCTGCAGCGTGATGCGGGCGATGTCGTCGTGTTCGCTGCGGCCGTACTTGCGCGCGTTTTCCAGCAGGTTGCCGACCACGCGGCGCGCATCCGTCGGATCGCCTTCGATCACCGCGCCCTGGGCGAGATCCGTCCGCATGACGACGCCGTCGTCGGCCTGGAAGCGGGCGGCGAGTTCGCTCGCGATCATCGACAGGTCGACGGCCTCGGGCATGCGCTGCATCGGCCGCGCATAGTCGAGAAAGCGCCCGATGATCATGTCCATCTGCTCGATGTCGTCGATCATCGCGAGCTTGGTCGCTTCGTCCGACGGGCTCATCTCCGTCTCCAGCCGCAGGCGCGCAAGCGGCGTGCGCAGATCGTGCGAGATGCCCGCGAGCATCAGCGCACGGTCGGCCTCGAGCTGCTCGAGATCCTGCACCATCTGGTTGAAGCTTCGATTGGTTTCGGCAGCAACGCCCATGCCGCGTTCGGGCAAGGGTTCGGGCGATTGCCCCGAACCGACCTTGCGCGCGGCGAGCGCGAGACGCGCGAATGGCCGATTCACGAGACTCGTGATGAACGCCGCGCCGAACAGCGACAGCGCGAGCGCGAACACGCCCCAGCCGGCCCATTGCAGGCCGGTCACGGTGTCGAGCTGATCGCGATCGAGGGCGACCCAGTAATCGTCGTCGTCGATCTTGAAGCTGATCCATACGCCCGGAATGTCGTTCACCGACTGCGCGATGATCGTCTCGTTGCCGAGCCGCCCGCGCACGTCACGTTCGATCAGCCGGTTGAGCGATTCATCGGGCTGGAGCTTGTATTTGTCGGTGGTCTCGCGCGGATACACGCGCACGCCTTCGTTGCTCTCCAGATCCTGAAGCAGCGCGCGGCGCAGATCGGGGTCGGAATAGAGCAGGGCGGTGCGCGTGAGCTTGACCACGGCGACGAGCTGAAGCGCCACGCGCTGCGCACGCGGCTCGCGCTCGATGACGCGAAAGCTCTGGAACCACGCCGTGAGACTGACTGCGATGAGCAGCGCGATCAGCGCGAAGGTTCGCCAGAACAGGCCGCCGAACGCGAGCGCCAGTAGCCGCCTGTCGATTCGCATGAGTCTGTCGGGTTCGGCTCGGTGAAGGGGAGAGAGCGTGACGAAACTCGCTTAGGATCGATCAGGCTGCGCCGTCGGGAATGAACACGTAGCCGAGGCCCCACACGGTCTGGATGAAACGCGGACTGCTGGGATCGGGCTCGATCAGCTTGCGCAGACGCGATATCTGCACGTCGAGGCTGCGGTCGAACACTTCGTACTCACGGCCGCGTGCGAGCTCCATCAGCTTTTCGCGCGAAAGCGGCTGGCGCGGATGGCGCGCGAACACTTTGAGTACCGAAAATTCGCCGGTGGTCAGCGGGATTTCCTGGCCGTTCTTCGTGAGCGTGCGCGTCGCGAGATTCAGTGCAAATTCGCCGAACTCGAACACTTCGGTGGTTTCTGACGGCGCGCCCGGCAATTCGGACGGCGTCTGACGCCGCAGCACCGCATGAATGCGCGCGACGAGTTCGCGCGGATTGAAAGGCTTCGGCAGATAGTCGTCCGCGCCCATTTCGAGGCCGACGATGCGATCGACATCTTCACCCTTCGCGGTGAGCATGATGATCGGCGTGCGATCGTTGCTGCCGCGCAGACGCCGGCAGATGGAAAGACCGTCTTCGCCGGGAAGCATCAGATCGAGGACGAGCAGATCGAAACGCTCGCGCACCCACAACTTGTTCATCGACGGGGCGTTTTCCGCAACGTACACGTTGAAGCCCTGTTCACCGAGGTATCGGCGCAACAGATCGCGCAGGCGCGGATCGTCGTCGACGACGAGAATTTTTGAAGGGTTCTTGGTTTCCATGGCGGCATCTTAGCGCGTTTGTTCAAACGCCGAGTTTGTAACAAAAGCGAGTGTAACAGTTCGTTACAAAATTTACGGGGCCTGTGGCACGGCCTAGGGGTTTGCTGCGTACACTGCTTTACCTAAGCCCGCCATTCGGTAGATACTCCATTAGACCAGTGCGTCGCGCGGCACGACCAAGCCGCTTCGAGACGTGCGCGAAAAGACTGAGGCTGTCCGGTTGTCGAGCAACGAAGGGAACAACATGAAGGGAGCGCGGCAGCGCGGACCCGTGCGCAACGAGCGCATTCTCAGAAAGACACTTCTTGCCAGTGCGCTCTACGC
The DNA here is from genome assembly GCF_023631165.1 of Caballeronia sp. AZ1_KS37. Lineage (NCBI taxonomy): Bacteria > Pseudomonadati > Pseudomonadota > Betaproteobacteria > Burkholderiales > Burkholderiaceae > Caballeronia > Caballeronia sp. AZ1_KS37. The sequence continues at coordinate 9,347 of NZ_JALQDP010000007.1, forward strand.
AGTACTGAGCACGCCTCACGCCTATGCACAACCGACAGGCTTCGATCGCGGCATCGCGAGTTCCCCGAATCGTTTCGATGGCAGGATGATTCGCGCGCAGCAGCGCGTGGGCAAAGGTTCGGGGTCGTCGAGCCACGATCCGAAGACCGCGGCCATGCAACCCATTCAGCAAGTGGATCAGGCGCCGCCCGCGCGCCCGCCGCGCCACACCGTGATGACCGCCGACGAGCGCCGTCTCTTGCGGCAGCATATCGAAGAAGCGGTGCGCGATCTCTACAAGCGGTAAGCGGCGCGTGCCCGCGATGGACCGACGTGAATTTCTCTCGATTGGCGGTGCGTTCGCGGGAGCTCTCGGCAGCATCGGCGATGCGTGCGCCATCGCACATTCCGACACTTCCTCTGCTTCGATTCGCTCCCTCGTGATCGTCGACCTCGACGGCGGCAACGACGCGCTCAACACAGTCATTCCGATCGCCGATGCGCGCTATCGCGTGTTGCGGCCGAAACTCGCGATATCGAAAGACCGCGCATTGATGCTCGATGAACGCACCGCCTTGCATCCGTCGCTGTCGCCGTTGATGAGCGCGTGGCGCGCCAACGAAATGGCGATCGTGCAGGGCGTCGGCTATGACGCGCCCAATCGCTCGCATTTCCGCTCGAGACAGATCTGGGACACGGCATCGCATGCCGATGAATATCGCGCCGACGGCTGGCTCGATCGCGTGAACCTGAAGGTGACGCACATCACCTTGCACGGCTTCGACACGCACGAGCGTCAGTCGCATCGGCATGCGGCGCTGCTGGCCACGCTGGCAGAGCGGCTCGCGTCGCTGCGGGCGTCGCTGATCGCGTCCGGCGCATGGAGCCGCACGCTCGTGATGACGCGCTCGGAGTTCGGACGCGCCGCGCGCGAGAACGCCGCGGGCGGCACCGACCACGGCGCGGCCGCGGCGCATTTCATGATGGGCGGAGGCGTGCGCGGCGGACTCTTCGGCATGCCACCGCGACTCGATCGACTCGATGCGGACGGCGGCTTGTCCGTCGGCGTCGACTTCAGAACGCTCTATGCCACGGTGCTCGACGCATGCGGGCAGATCGATTCGTCATCGATTCTCGGCGCGCGCTTCGCGCCATTGCCGATCCTTCGCGTCTAACGCGTCTTCCATGTGATCCACAGCTTGCGGATCGGCGTGAGTGCGATGCGTTGATGCAGCACCCGAAAGTTCTCCCGTTCGATCTCGTCGAAAAGCGCGAAGGACAGCGCTGCCTGCGCGCGCAGCACGCGTTGCGTCGCGCGCTCCGAAGCGGGAATCGCGGCCAGCGCGTCGTCTAGCGCCTGGCGGGCGCGGCTGGTCTGAAAGCGCATGAGGTCCGTGAACGTATCGCCGTACTTGCGATTGATGATGTCCGCGGCCGTCACGTTGAATCGCTGCAACTCGTCGATGGGAATATAGATGCGGCCATTGCGCGCATCGCCGCCGATGTCCTGAACGCGCTCGGCCAGCAGCAACGCGGATCCGAGCGGCGCGGCCCACGACGCGGCCTGCTGCGGATCGCGCGCGCTCGCGCGTGCAACGGCCGTCGCGAATGCGCCGCCCGTCTGATCGAGGTAACGCCGCAAGCCGGGCCAGTCGAGGTAGCGCGCCTGATCGAGATCCATGCCGAAGCCGTCGACGATCGCGGCAAGCGATGCGCGTCCGGCATCGTCGAGAACCGGATGCGCGGCATCGTCCGCGTGCGCCTGCAACGCTTTCGTGACCGGATGCGTGGGCTCGCCGCCATCGAGCCGCCCGAGTTCGCTTCGCCACCATGCGTGCTTGGTGCGGCCGATGGTCGGATCGCTCGTCTCCTTCACGGTCTCTTCGAGCTCGCGATAAAGCGCATAGAGCGCGGTCAGAAGCGGCTGGCTCGCAGCCGGCGCGCGGCGCAGCGCGTAGTACGTGCCCGAACCTTCAGGCGCGGCTTTTTGCTGGCAGTAATCGTCGAAATTCACGAACGGAGCTTGTGGGAGTTCGAGGGGAGGCGGGGTCGGTTCTGGTCGTGCGGTTGGCCGCGCGGCGTTCATTTTATCCGGCGAGGCGCGGCTTCGCTGCGCAGCGGCGGCAGCATCAGCCGGCCGCAAAAACAAAAAACCCCTTTGCCGATGAAAGGGGTTTTCGTGTGGTGCGAGGAGCGGGACTCGAACCCGCACACCCTTGCGGGCGTCAGGACCTAAACCTGGTGCGTCTACCAATTTCGCCATCCTCGCAGCACGGCAGGCGCTCTGGGCACTTGCGGATGATGACCCGCGCCCGGCGATGCCGCCGTGTCCGGCACCGGTCCACTGTGCCAAGCCCGAGATTCTAACGCATTCATCTGGCGATGTCTGCGAAAATGCGTCGACGGTCCTGAGCTTAAGCGAGGCGCGAGAATCGTCGGCATGGCCGTCGATTCCGGCCATACGCGCCCGAAGATTGCGGCTCGCAGATCGGCTGCCTACAATCTCGTCACACTTCCGCTTCGGCATCGACATTCCCGCTCATGAACCGCAACGCGCGCAATCGCTTCGTCGCATGGCTCGGCATCGCCGCCATGTGGCTTGCCATCGTCGCGCCGGTCATCAGTCAGACGCTCGCCGCGCGCCAGGCCGCCAATCCGCAAGCGGTGCTTTGCACGGTCGATGCGCCTGCAACGGACTCGCACGCCGGCCATCACGACGCCGCGAGTCATGTCGACGCCTGCTCCTACTGCGGACTGCTCGCGCAGAATCTGCCGATCGTCACGGGCGTCGTGCATGACGTCGCGCTGATCGAACGCGTCACGCGCGTGCCTGCCTTCGCGAACGTCGAAGACGTCACCTCGAAATCCTTCAACGCCGCGAGCCCGCGCGCGCCGCCCGTCCTCTCCTGAAGCCTTCCTTCGTCTGACCGCATCGATGTTCGTCGCGCACATGAGCGCGATGAACGTACGACCGCTCGTCGGGAATATCGTCACGGCACTGACGGTACTTCAGATGCGCGCTCATCGCAAAAATACTCAACGAGATTCGCCATGCTTGCACCCGACCTGAACGCGGCGCCAGCGACGCCGAGCGCGGAAGTCATCGCGCATCGCCGCACGCTGTGGCGCTGGCATTTCTATGCGGCACTCTTCGTGATGCCGCTCCTCATCGTGCTCGCGATCACCGGCACGATCTACTGTTTTCAGCCGCAGATCGAGCCGCTGCTGTATCGCGACCGGATGATCGTCGCGGACACGCACGCCCCGCAACTGTCCCGCGATATCCTGCTCGCCAAGGCTGCCGCGAGCGAACCGCGCGGCGCCGTACCGACGCTCGCGCAAATCGAAACCGATCGCACGCGCAGCGCCGAATTCGTCTTTCGCCTGCCATCGGGCGAAAGCGAAAGCGTCTACGTGAACCCGTACGACGGCACCGTGCTCGGCACGCTTTCCGTCGAACATCGATTGATGAAGCAAGTGCGCAACCTGCATCGCGGCCTGATGCTCGGCAAGACCGGCGAGCTGCTGATGGAACTCGCCGGATGCTGGACGCTCGTGATGATCGGCACGGGTATCGCGCTGTGGTGGCCCAGCCGGTCGAACGCGAGACAGGGCGGCGTGTGGCTGCCCCGGCTATCGCTGCAAGGGCGCGCGTGGTGGCGCGATCTGCATGCGGTCGGCGGCGTGTGGCTCGCGGTCGGCGCGCTCTTTTTCGTTCTCTCGGGATTGCCGTGGTCGGGCTCGTGGGGCAAGCAATTCAAGGCGCTTGCGACGACCGCATCGCTCGGATATCCGAAGGGCGCGTGGGGCGAGGCGCATGTGCATTCGACGGCCCCAGCGACCTCGAACAACAAACACGCGATGCACGGCATGCAGATGAAGATGGACGATCTGCCGCTGCATCAGACGCCGTGGGCCGTCGGCGCGACAACGGTGCCGGAAGGCGCGAATGCGTCGGCTTCGGCTGCGCGCGTGTCGATCGGCGACGTGGTCGCGCTCGCCGCGAAAAACGGTGTCGCGGATGACTACGGCATCGCGCTTCCGTCCAAGCCGACGGGCGTCTACACGGTCTCGTATTTCCCCGCCGATCCGCGCGCCGAACGCACGCTGCACATCGATCAATACAGCGGCCGCGTGCTGTCCGACATCGATTACGCAAGCTACGGCGGCGTGGCGAAAGTGATCTCGTACGGCACGTCGCTGCATATGGGGCGCTACTTCGGGCTTCTGAACCAGATCGTCTGCTCGGCGATATCGCTCGGGCTCGCGGCGTTGTCCGTGACGGGCTTCATCATGTGGATGAAACGCCGGCCCGCGCGCGAACTCGGCGCGCCGGCGCGGCCCACGAAGCGCCCGCCGATGCGCGCCTGGCGCGGCAGCCTGACGTTGCTCGGCGTGATTTTCCCTTTGATGGGCGCGACCATGCTCGCCGTCTGGTGCTTCGACCGGCTTGCGTTCGGGGCCAAGCGCGCGGCTGCCTGACGAACCCGCGCGCCTCGTTCGGACTTATTTGGAACCGAATCTGAGGCGCGTGAGCTGCTCGGCTTCGTTGGCGAGCAGCCGCGCCGCATCGCGGATCGCCGTTTCGAGCGTGATCGGGCCGGGCGCCGGCGAGAAGCAGCCGCTGAAAAATTCGGAGAGCCGCGGCAGCGCGGCCGAATCGACGGCGCCCGACAGCAACGACGCCGGCACGCCGTGATCGCGCGCGTGCTTGCAGGCGATGAACGGCGCCTTGCCATGCAGCGTCTGCACGTCTGAACGGCCTTCGCCCGTGATGAGCCAGTTCGCGCCTTCGAGCGCGGCGTCGAGCCCGATTTCGCGCGCCACCACCTCCGCGCCGGTCTCGAAACGCGCGCCGAGCATGTGCAGCGCGAACCCGAGCCCGCCCGCCGCGCCCGCGCCGGGTTCGCTGCGTTTCGCGACGCCCATCGCGGGTTCGAGCAGATCGGCGAAATGGGCGAGGGCGGCGTCGATGGTGGGCACTTGCTCCGGCGTCACGCCTTTCTGCGGCCCGAAGACCGCCGTCGCGCCGTGATCGCCGGTGAGCGGATTGTCGACATCGGACATGCCGACGAACTCCGCGTCCTTCACGCGCGGATCGAGCCCGGAAGCGTCGATGCGCGCGACTCGCCCGAGCGCCGATGGCACCGGATGGAGCTCCTTGCCGTCTGCGTCGAAGAGTTTCAGCCCGAGGCCGACGAGCAGGCCCGCGCCGCCGTCGTTGGTGCTGCTGCCGCCGAGCGCCACATAGAATCTGCGCGCGCCGGAATCCAGCAGCGCGCGGATCGCCTCGCCCATGCCGAGCGTGCTGCGCTCGGTGACGGGCACGGCCATGCCGTCCGCATCCGTGATGCCCACGACTTCCGCCGTCTCGATAATTGCGCTGCCGTCGTCGAGCAGGCCCGTGGCGGCGTCGCGGCGTGCGGCGGCCGCGCCCCGCACGTTGAGCATGCGCCGCTCGCCGCCTGCCGAGAGCATCGCGTCGAGCGTGCCTTCGCCGCCGTCGGCCATCGGACGGACACGGATATCGGCGTCCGGCCGCGCGCGCCTGATGCCTTCCGCGATGGCGTTCGCGACGCCTTCCGCGGAGAGCGAGCCCTTGAACGAATCGGGAGCGATGACAACTACGGGAGCAGCGGACGTGACGTTAGGCATGGTGTCTCGAATGTTCTGATGTGGAAGCAAGGATTGAAAAGCCGCGGCGAGGCTCCATCTATGCGAATGTCGCATGCGCTTCATGCCTTGCGGCAATGGATTGCGCGCCGGAGCGCTTCGCCGCTCGAATCATGCGCCGGCAAGCTTATCAGCGCGGCGCGCGACGCAAAATAGCGGCGTGCCGATAGCGGGAATTCTGCGCGGGAGAGCCGGTCAGCAAAACGCGGATTTACGCCGAAATGAGCGTCGAAAACTGGCACTTTTCGAGTCAAATCGGACCGAAACGCAGTGTTTGCAGGATCGTCGGGCGGACCGCGCGGAATAGTTTGCTAAAATGCTTGGCTCTGTTGACTGACACCGTGTCGGGCGACGTTCCGGCACTCCCGCGAGACGCTTATTCTGGGCGTCTTCCGGCGCCAGGCGTCGATTTCGGCCGGCTCAGGCAGAGGCCGCATCCGGACCCGCGCCTTTAGAACCGCGGAAGAACCGAACACCGAATTTACGATTTACTCTAGGACGATTTCAGCCATGGCTAACGTAGTTGAGAACCTCGGCAAGCTCGAACGCCGCGTGACGATTTCCCTGCCGAAGGACACGGTGCAGAAGGAAGTGGATTCGCGCATCCGCCAGTTGGCCAAGAATGTGCGCATGCCGGGTTTCCGCCCGGGCAAGGTGCCGCTCAAGATGGTGACGCAACAGTATGGCGGCCAGGTCGAAGCCGAAGTGCTGAGCGACAAGGTCGGCAAGGAATTCTTCGATGTCACGCGCGCCGAGAACCTGCGTGTCGCGGGCCAGCCGAGCTTCGCGCCGAAGTCGGAAGCCGCAACGGACGCCTACGCCTTCGACGCGACCTTCGAGGTCTATCCCGAAGTGCGCCTCGGCGACGTGGCGACCGCTGAAATCGAACGCACGGTCACGACCATCTCCGAAGCCGAAGTCGATCGCACGCTGGACATCCTGCGCAAGCAGCGCGTGCATTTCCACGCCCGCGGCGAAGCCGGCGAGCACGGCGACGGCGGCGCGGACACGGCAGCCAAGGAAGGCGACCGCGTAACGCTCGATTTCGTCGGCAAGATCGACGATGTCGCGTTCGAAGGCGGTAGCGCACAGGACTTCGCATTCGTGCTGGGCGAAGGCCGCATGCTGCCCGAGTTCGAGCAAGCCGCGACGGGCCTGAAGGTCGGCGAAGAGCGCACGTTCGACCTCAAGTTCCCGGATGACTACCATGGCAAGGACGTGGCGGGCAAGACGGCGCAATTCACGATCACCGTGAAGAAGATCGAATGGCCGCATCTGCCGGAAATCAACGCCGATTTTGCGAAGTCGCTCGGCATCGAAGACGGCGACCTCACGAAGATGCGCGCCGAGATCAAGGACAATCTGGAGCGTGAAGCGAAGCGCCGCACGCAGCAGATCGTGAAGAATCAGGTCATGGACGCGCTCCTGAAGATCTCCGAACTCGACGTGCCGAAGGCGCTGATCGAACAGGATCAGCAGCGCCTCGTCGAAATGGCTCGCCAGGACCTGCAACAACGCGGCGTGCCGAATGCAGCCGACGCGCCGATCCCGGCCGAAATGTTCGCCGAGCAGGCCGAGCGTCGCGTGAAGCTGGGCCTCGTGCTGGCCGAACTCGTGAAGGCCAACGAACTGCAGGCGAAGCCCGAGCAGATCCGCGCTGAAGTGGACGAATTCGCCAAGAGCTACGAAGACCCGAAGGAAGTCGTCCGCTGGTATTATTCGAACCAGCAGCGCCTCGCCGAGATGGAAGCGTACGTCGTCGAAAGCAACGTCGTCGATTTCGTCTTGGGCAAGGCCAAGGTGACCGACAAGGAAGTCAGCTTCGAGGAACTGGCCAGCGCAACGGCGCAAGCCTGACGCGTTAGGCAAGGGGCGTGCGGAGTCGTCGGACTGACGGCTCGCACGCCTTTTTTGCATTAAAGTTGGGCGTTTGCATGCCGTTCTAGTGGATGTTCCTTTGTCGTTCAGTACCCTTATTCCGAACAAGGAAATTGCATGACCTTTCGCGCTGAATTGCTCGACACGTTGGCGTCCCACGCACCGCGGGATTTCGAAGCCCAGGCGCTCGGCCTCGTTCCGATGGTCGTGGAAACGAGCGGCCGCGGCGAGCGTGCCTATGACATTTACTCGCGTCTCCTCAAGGAGCGCGTGGTGTTTCTCGTCGGTGAAGTGAACGACCAGTCGGCGAATCTCGTCGTCGCACAGTTGTTGTTCCTCGAAAGCGAGAACCCGGACAAGGACATCAGCCTGTACATCAACAGTCCTGGCGGCTCGGTCTCGGCCGGCATGGCGATTTACGACACCATGCAGTTCGTGAAGCCGGACGTTTCGACGCTGTGCATGGGCCTCGCCGCAAGCATGGGCGCATTCCTGCTGGCGGCCGGCGCGAAGGGCAAGCGCGTCGCGCTGCCGAACGCGCGCGTGATGATCCACCAGCCGCTCGGCGGCGCACGCGGCCAGGCGTCGGACATCGAGATCCAGGCACGGGAAATCCTGTATCTGAAGGAACGTTTGAATCAGTTGCTGTCGCATCACACGGGTCAGCCGGTCGAGCGCATCGCGCGCGACACGGATCGCGACAACTTCATGTCGGGCGACGATGCGCAGGCTTACGGCCTCGTCGACCAGGTGCTTCACAAGCGTCCCTGAGGCGTCCGGAGCGGCGCCGCGCCGGCGCTCGGAGACGAAGCCGGCGAAGCGTGCGAAGTCGCGCATTGGGCGCCACGCCAAAACGCGCTCCGGCGGTCCTCGCGGGTGCGAATCTGCGTCGCGGAATCGAAGCGCGTATCATGTAACAAGAGTGTCCGGAGGCTTACACATTTATGGCGGACAAAAAAGGTTCCAGTAGCGAAAAGCTGCTGTATTGCTCGTTCTGCGGCAAGAGCCAGCATGAGGTGAAGAAGCTCATCGCTGGGCCGTCGGTGTTCATCTGCGATGAATGCATCGACCTGTGCAACGAGATCATTCGCGACGAGGCAGCCGGTGCGGCGGAGGAGGCCGGGCTGACCAAGTCCGACCTGCCGAGCCCGCAGGAAATCAGCGATATCCTCAATCAGTACGTGATCGGTCAGGAACGCGCGAAGAAAATTCTCGCGGTGGCCGTGTACAACCATTACAAGCGGCTCAAGCATCTCGACAAGAAGGACGACATCGAGCTGTCGAAGAGCAACATTCTCTTGATCGGGCCGACCGGCTCGGGCAAGACGCTGCTCGCGCAGACATTGGCGCGCATGCTGAATGTGCCGTTCGTGATCGCCGATGCAACGACGCTGACCGAAGCCGGCTATGTCGGCGAGGACGTCGAGAACATCATTCAGAAGCTGCTGCAGAATTGCAATTACGAAGTCGACAAGGCGCAGCGCGGAATCGTGTACATCGACGAGATCGACAAGATCAGCCGCAAGTCGGACAACCCGTCCATTACGCGCGACGTGTCGGGCGAGGGCGTGCAGCAGGCGTTGCTGAAGCTGATCGAAGGCACGATGGCGTCGGTGCCGCCGCAAGGCGGACGCAAGCATCCGAATCAGGATTTCATCCAGGTCGATACGACCAACATCCTGTTCGTCTGCGGCGGCGCGTTCGACGGACTGGAAAAGGTCATCACGGATCGCACAGAGAAGACCGGCATCGGTTTCGGCGCGAGCGTGAAGAGCAAGCAGGATCGCGACGCGGGCGAAGTGCTGCGCGAAGTCGAGCCGGAAGACCTGATCAAGTTCGGCCTGATTCCGGAGCTGATCGGCCGTCTGCCCGTCGTGGCGACGCTCGGCAAGCTCGATGAAGCCGCGCTGGTGAAGATCCTGATCGAGCCGAAGAACGCGCTCGTGAAGCAGTATCACAAGCTCTTCGCGATGGAGCGCGTCGAACTGGAAATCCGTCCGGCGGCGCTTCAGGCCATCGCGCAGAAGGCCATTCGCCGCAAGACCGGCGCGCGCGGGCTGCGTTCGATTCTGGAACAGGCGTTGCTCGACGTAATGTACGAACTGCCGACCATGAAGGGCGTTTCGAAGGTGATCGTCGACGACAACACGATCGACGGAGACGGCAAGCCGCTGCTCATCTACGAAGACGCACCGAAAGTAGCAGGATCGAACTGAAGCAGGCTGTGTGTCGGCGAAAGGCCGTTCATGGCGACGTGAACGGCCTTTTATTTTTGTCGGTTTATCTTGTGGACGTTACTGACGCGATCTTTGACTAACGACTTTTCCCTTCCGATAAAGGCTTGCAATAGCTCTGACCGGCCTTATTTACGACTGAACTGATTCCACTAATGGGGAAATGAAATGTCAGGAACCCAACTCCTCCCGCAGGAACGCATTACGCTGCCGCTGCTCCCGCTGCGCGACGTAGTCGTTTTCCCGCATATGGTGATTCCGCTCTTCGTCGGGCGGCCCAAGTCGATCAAGGCACTCGAAGCCGCGATGGAAGGCGGCAAGCACATCATGCTCGTCGCCCAGAAAACGGCGGCGAAGGACGAGCCGACCGAAAAGGACATGTACGAAGTAGGGTGTGTCGCCAACATCCTGCAAATGCTGAAACTGCCCGACGGCACGGTGAAAGTGCTCGTCGAAGGCCTGCAGCGCGCGAAAACGCTGTCGATCGAAGAGCAGGAAACGCAATTTTCCTGCGATGTGATGCCGCTCGAGCCGGATCACGCCGACAGCGCCGAAACCGAAGCGCTGCGCCGCGCGATCGTGTCGCAGTTCGATCAGTACGTGAAGCTCAACAAGAAGATTCCGCCGGAGATCCTGACGTCGCTGTCGGGCATCGACGAGGCGGGTCGTCTTGCCGACACTATCGCCGCGCATCTGCCGCTCAAGCTGGATCAAAAGCAGCACATCCTCGAGATGTTCCCTGTGATCGAGCGTCTGGAGCATCTGCTCGCCCAGCTCGAAGCCGAAATCGACATTCTTCAGGTCGAGAAGCGCATCCGTGGCCGCGTGAAGCGTCAGATGGAAAAGAGCCAGCGCGAGTACTACCTGAACGAGCAGGTCAAGGCGATCCAGAAGGAACTGGGCGAAGGTGAAGAGGGCGCGGATCTCGAAGAGCTCGAGAAGCGCATCGCCGCTGCGCGCATGCCGAAGGAAGCCAAGAAGAAGGCCGACGCCGAGCTGAAAAAGCTCAAGCTGATGTCGCCGATGTCCGCGGAAGCGACTGTCGTGCGCAACTACATCGACACGCTGATCGGCTTGCCATGGCGCAAGAAGAGCAAGGTCAACAACGACCTTTCGAATGCCGAGCGCGTGCTCGACGAAGACCATTTCGGTCTCGAAAAGGTCAAGGAACGCATTCTCGAGTACCTCGCGGTGCAACAACGCGTCGAGAAGGTGAAGGCACCGATTCTGTGCCTGGTCGGGCCTCCGGGCGTCGGCAAGACCTCGCTCGGGCAGTCCATCGCTCGCGCGACGAACCGCAAGTTCGTGCGTATGGCGCTCGGCGGCGTGCATGACGAATCCGAAATTCGCGGCCACCGTCGCACGTATATCGGTTCGATGCCCGGCAAGATTTTGCAGAGCCTCACGAAGGTCGGCGTGCGCAATCCGCTTTTCCTGCTCGACGAAGTCGACAAGATGGGCATGGATTTCCGCGGCGATCCGGCATCCGCGCTGCTCGAAGTGCTCGATCCGGAACAGAACCATACGTTCGCGGACCACTACATCGAAGTGGACTTCGACCTGTCCGACGTGATGTTCGTGGCGACGTCGAACTCGCTGAACATTCCGCCGCCGCTGCTCGACCGGATGGAAGTCATCCGCCTGTCGGGTTACACGGAAGACGAGAAGGTCAGCATCGCGACGCGTTACCTGTTGCCGAAGCAGAAGCGCAACAACGGCCTGAAGGACGGCGAGATCGACGTCACGGAACAAGCGATCCGCGACATCATTCGCTACTACACGCGTGAAGCGGGCGTGCGTTCGCTCGAGCGTGAAGTATCGAAGATCTGCCGCAAGGTCGTGAAGATGCTGCTGCTCAAGAAGGCGGAAGGCGCCGTGAAGGTCGACGGCTCCAACCTCGACACCTTCCTCGGCGTGCGCAAGTACGACTTCGGTCTGGCCGCGAAGGAAAACCAGATCGGTCAGGTGACGGGTCTTGCGTGGACGGAAGTGGGCGGCGATCTGCTGACGATCGAAGCAGCGGTGATGCCCGGCAAGGGCGGCGTGATCCGTACGGGTTCGCTCGGCGACGTGATGAAGGAATCCGTCGAAGCGGCGCGCTCGGTCGTGCGTTCACGTTCGCGCCGGCTTGGCATCACGGATGAGTCGTTCGAGAAGAAGGACATCCACATCCACGTGCCGGAAGGCGCGACGCCGAAGGACGGTCCGTCCGCCGGTATCGCGATGACCACGGCGCTGGTCTCGGTGCTGACCGGCATTCCGGTTCGCGCGGATGTCGCGATGACGGGCGAAATCACGCTGCGCGGCGAAGTGCTGCCGATCGGCGGATTGAAGGAGAAGCTGCTGGCAGCGCATCGCGGCGGCATCAAGCTCGTGCTGATTCCTGAAGAAAACACGAAGGATCTGGCCGACATCCCCGACAACGTGAAGAACGCCATCGAGATCGTGCCGGTTCGCTGGATCGATCGGGTGCTGGAACTGGCGCTCGAACGTGCGCCGGAGTCGTTGCCCGAAGACGAAGCGAAGGCAACGCCCGTCGCAGCCGAACAGCAGAAGGACACGCCAGCAACGGGCGAAGTCGTAAAGCACTGAACGCTTGTCGCGGCACGGTTTTAACGCCGTGTTGCGTGAACGAGGCTAAAAACCCGCGGGCAACCCACCCGCGGGTTTTCTTTTTGCGCGCGGCTTTTCGAAGAGAACTTCTAAAACGCCCGAAGGCCGCGCCGAATAAGGCTCAACCCCGGTTGACACGTGTCTTTCGGCTAAGTTAAATGAGCGCCGCATCCAATCTTATCGAGATGCCATCCGCTTCGATGCCGGACCACATCGATTAAAACGTGCCAATACTGATTCGGGGATCACAATGAACAAGACGGAATTGATCGACCATATCGCGCAGCAAGCCGATATCTCCAAGGCCGCCGCCGGCCGCGCGCTCGATGCGGTCATCGGCGGCGTAAGCGCGACGCTGAAGAAGGGCGGCACCGTGACGCTCGTCGGCTTCGGCACGTTTGCCGTCGGCAAGCGCACCGCGCGCACGGGGCGCAATCCGCGCACGGGCGATGAGATCAAGATCAAGGCCGCGAAAGTGCCGAAATTTCGCCCTGGCAAAGCGCTGAAGGATGCGCTAAACTAGCGGACTCGCTGGATACGGACCTTCGCAAAACGAAGTGTGAATCCAGCAGCAGCGCAAACCGAGTGAATTGCGGACCGGGTGCTTAGCTCAGTTGGTAGAGCGGCGCCCTTACAAGGCGTAGGTCGGGAGTTCGAGCCTCTCAGCACCCACCAGGTCACAGTTCATTGCGCGCTACCCGGAGCGGTAGTTCAGTCGGTTAGAATACCGGCCTGTCACGCCGGGGGTCGCGGGTTCGAGTCCCGTCCGCTCCGCCAGATTCGACAAAAAATCCCGTAAGCTTCACGGCTTGCGGGATTTTTGTTTTGGCGCGTGCTCGTTAAGAATGCTAATCATTGCTTCGCATCATTGAATGCTTGCTGGACGCAAACTTTCAACTGAAACATCGCCCGTTACGAAAAGGGGACGCGAGAATTTCACATCGGGCGGTGCAAATCCCGCCCGCCTTTCGCCTTTTCCTCGTCCACTGTTGTAATATCGAGCGTTTTGTTATAACCACGCAGCGCTACGCATGCTCGACTTCTTCCGTAATCACCAGCGCCTGATGATGGCTCTGCTGATCCTGATCATCGTGCCCGGTCTGGGCATGGTCGGGATTCAGGGCTTCAGCAACTATTTCGACGAAAGTTCCTACGTCGCCAGCGTGAATGGCCACAAGATCACGCGCGCCGAATTCGACAGCGCTTTCCGCCAGCAGGTGGACCGCGCCCGCTCGATGCTCGGTTCCCAATTCGACGCCAAGATGTTCGACACGCCCGAAGCGCGCGCCGCGATGGTCGATAGTCTCGTGCAGCAACGCGCGATGGCCGACGAAACGCAGCGTCTGCATCTGACCGCCTCCGACGACGCCGTGCGCCGGGCGCTGCTCAACGATCCGGTGATCTCGTCGCTCAAGAAGCCCGACGGCAGCATCGACCTCGATCGCTACAAGCAACTGCTCGCGATGCAGGGCATGACGCCCGCGCAGTACGACGAGCGCATGCGCTACACGATCGCGACCGGACAGATTCCGGGCAGCATTCAAGGCACGGCGTTCACGTCGAAGTCGCTCGCGCAAAGCCTGACCGAACTCGCGGAACAGAAGCGCTCGGTGCAGGGTCTGTCGCTGCGCGCGGCCGACTACACCGCGAAGGTCCAGCCGACCGACGCGCAACTCACCGCCTACTACGAAGCGCATCGCAACGATTTCGCGACGCCCGAAACCGCCACGATCCAGTATCTGCTGCTGTCGCCATCGACGATCGCGGCCGCATCGAAGCCGAGCGACGCCGATCTCAAGAAGTACTACGACGACAACATCCAGCGCTATCGCACCGAAGCGCAAGTGCGCGCGAGCCACATTCTCGTGAACGCACCGAAGGACGCGAGCGCGGCCGACAAGGCGAAGGCCAAGCAGAAGGCCGAAGACCTGCTCGCGCAAGTCAAGGCGCATCCGGATCAGTTCGCGCAAATCGCGCAGAAGAACTCCGACGATCCCGGCTCTGCAGGCAAGGGCGGCGATCTCGGCTACTTCGCGCGCGGTCAGATCGCGGGCGGCAAGGCTTTCGACGACGCCGCATTCGGCCTGAAGAAGGGCGAAGTCAGCAATATCGTCGAGTCGGATTTTGGCTATCACATCATTCAGGCGACCGACGTGAAGCCTTCCGTCACGAAGCCGTTCGACGAAGTGAAGGACTCGATCGCGAAGGACTACGCGGCTCAACAGGGCACGAAGGGTTTCGCCGACGACGCGCAAGGCTTCACCGATCTCGTCTACGAGAAGGCCAAGTCGCTGCAGCCGGCCGCGGACAAGTACAAGCTGACGGTGCAGAGCGCAACGGTCGGTCCGAAGCCGAATCCGCAATTGCCGCAAGACAATCCGCTCAACAATCCGAAGTTCCTCGCGGCCGTGTTCGCGCCGGATGCCGTGAAGGACCGCAACAACACGCAGGCAATCGACGTCGGCAACAACACGCTGATTGCCGCGCGCGTCACCGACTACAAGGCCTCGACCGTTCCCGCGTTCGACGTCGTGAAGGACGACGTGCGCAAGAAGGTCGTCGCGGAAATGGCTGCGGCGATGGCGAAGAAGGAAGGCGAGGCGAAGCTCGCGGATCTGCAGAAGTCGAAGTCGACCGACGGCTTCACGTCGCCTATCACCGTCTCGCGCAATGACGCGCAAGGCTTGCCGCCCGTCGCGTTGAGCGCGATCTTCAAGGCGGATGGATCGAAGCTGCCGTCGTATGTCGGCGTCGATCTCGGTGCGGAAGGCTACGCGATTTATCGTGTGAACGGCATCGAGAAGGCCGCGCCGGTCGCCGCCGATCGTCTCGCCGGCGCACAGCAGCAAGTCGCGCAGGTCTACGCGCAGGCCGACATGGAGGCGTACCTCAACTCGCTGAAGGCTCGCTCGAAGGTCAAGCTGAGCCAGGCGCCGGCACCGTCGTCGAACTGATCGGCGCTGACATCATCGAAAAGCCCCGCTTCCGAAATGAACTGACCCCGCAAAGTTGGACAGTTTTGGGCTAGGCCGCTAAGGGCTGAGTTCTGTACATCACAGGACTCAGCCCTTTCAGCTTCAGCTTGATGCGGTGGTGATTGTAGTAGTGAATGTAGCGTCTGATTCCG
>NZ_JALQDP010000008.1:0-109928 GCF_023631165.1 Caballeronia sp. AZ1_KS37
GAGTCGTGCGCTGTACTTGCTCATGAAAAAACACCCCAAATCGTTGAACGGGTGTCCAACTTTTGGGGTGCAGTTCAAAAGAAAGCGGGGCTTTTTTGCTTTGCTACGCCGCTACGAGACGGCAGCAGGATGCTTACAGGCAAGCCTGAATATCGCCGGTTGCCTGACTGCCGGCAGCGCCCGAGGCGCGGAAACCGACCCACGTACCGGAGCCCGAGCGCGCTGGCTGCACCACCGCGGCGGCGCCATTCGGCGGCTGCTGGCCGGGCACATAGACGTCGACGCCCTGATTGTTGGCGAGCGTGTTCTGCGACACGACCTGCTGCTGTGACTTTTCGGCCCACTTTTGCGCGATGCACTGCGCGACGACATTGGGCGCCTGCTTGCTCATGCCGACTTGTTGCACGTTGGCGGGCGGCTGTGCGGCACAAGCCGAGAGCGCGACGGCCAGGCCGAGGAGAGGGATAAGTTTCACGTGACCTCCTTGTAGAGTCGCTCACGAGACGAGCGGGTTATAAGAGTTACGCGAAAGTCTCAGATATCTGAATCGTGGCCGTGTTCCGCGTTGGTTCTGCAAGAGCTGTCGCGGCCGGCGTCGTCCTAATGCGACGCACTGGCGCCCAGCAAGGGTTTCAAGGTTGGCCAGACGTTTTCCAACAGCAAAGGCTGGGCCTGCACCGTCGGATGAATCTGGTCCGCCTGGAACATGGCGGGCTTGTCAGCGATGCCGGCAAGCAGGAACGGCACGAGGGGCACGTTCTTCTCCTTCGCGATGCGCTCATAGACGGCGTGGAACTTTTGCGTATAGTCCGGGCCGTAATTGGGCGGGACGTACATGCCGATGAGTAAAACCTTCGCATGCGCCGCCTGCGAGGCATCGACGATGCTGCGCAGATTCGTCTCCGTCGTCGCGAGCGGCACGCCGCGCAGCGCATCGTTCGCGCCGAGTTCGACGATCACGACCGCGGGCTTCAGGCGAGAAAGCACCGCGGTCAATCGTGCGCGCCCGCCGCTCGTGGTGTCCCCGCTGATGCTTGAATTGGCGACGCTATAATCGAAACGCTCCTTCGCAAGCTTGTCGCGCAAGAGGTTGACCCAGCCGGTGTCGCGCGGCAGGCCGTATTCGGCCGACAGGCTGTCGCCCAGCACGACGATCGCGGGCTTCGGTTGCGCTGCGGCTTGCGCATCGGCGGCATGCGCTGTCGCCGAACATGCCGCCATCAACAGGATCGCCGGCACGAGGCCGCGCAAGTTAATTTTCAGAGTTTCCATGCAAAACAATATCGAGCCGGTCATCGAAGTTCGGGGGTTAAGCAAGCGAGTGAAGGACGCAACGGGCGAGCTCACGATTCTCGATCAGATCGATCTGTCGATCGCGAAGGGCAGCAGCGTCGCGATCGTCGGTGCATCGGGCTCGGGCAAGTCGACATTGCTCGGCCTGCTCGCCGGATTGGACAGCGCGAGCGAGGGCTCGGTTCGTCTGCTCGGCAAGGAGCTGTCGAACCTGAACGAAGACGAACGGGCCGCGCTCAGAAGCGGCGCGGTCGGCTTCGTGTTTCAGTCGTTCCAGTTGATGCCGCATCTGACCGCGCTCGAAAACGTGATGCTGCCGCTCGAACTGCGCGCCGAGATGCCTCACGGCGAGATCGCGGCGCGCGCCCGCTCGCTTCTCGATCAGGTCGGTCTCGCGCAGCGCACGGGCCACTATCCGAAGCTGCTTTCCGGCGGCGAACAGCAGCGCGTCGCGCTCGCGCGTGCCTTCGTCACGCATCCGGCCGTGCTCTTCGCCGACGAACCCACGGGCAGCCTCGATGCCGCCACGGGCTACGCGATCATCGACCTGATGTTCGAGATGAACCGCCGCAACGGCGCGACGCTCGTGCTCGTCACGCACGACGCCGAACTCGCCGAGCGCTGCGACGCGACGGTGACGATCGAAGCGGGGCGGCTCGTCAACGGCATCGGCGTATAAAAAAACCCGCGACGCCGAAGCGCCGCGGGCCACCTTCTTCAACGCGCGCTTCAGCGCTTCAAAGCCTCGCGCGCACGCGCGATCAACGCAGATGTCGACGAATCGTGCTTGGCCGGATCGGCGCTCGCGGCGGTGATATCGGCCTCGACGACCTTGCCGAGAATCTTGCCGAGCTCCACGCCCCACTGATCGAACGAGTTGATGTCCCACACCGTGCCCTGCACCAGCACCTTGTGCTCGTAGAGCGCGATGAGCGCGCCGAGCGACTGGGGCGTGAGCGCGTCGAGCATGATGGTCGTCGTCGGACGGTTGCCGGGGAAGCTCAGATGCGTCGCCAGTTCCTCCTTGCCCGGACCCGCGACCTTCTTCGCTTCTTCGAGCGTGCGGCCGAGCATGAGCGCCTCGCTCTGCGCGAAGCAGTTGGCGAGCAGCTTCGCGTGATGATCGACGAGCGGATGCTCCGGCGTCAGCACGGCGATGAAGTCGATCGGAATGATCGTCGGCCCTTGATGCAGCATCTGGAAGAACGCGTGCTGGCCGTTCGTGCCAGGCTCGCCCCAGATCACGGCGGCGGTCGGGTAATCGACCATCTTGCCGTCGAGACGCGCCGACTTGCCGTTGCTCTCCATTTCGAGCTGCTGGAGATACGAAGGCAGATAGTGCAGCGCCTGCGAATACGGCGCGACGAGATCGCTCTGCGAACCGAAGAAATTGCGATACCAGATGCCGATCATGCCCATCAGCACCGGCAGGTTCTTGTCGAGCGGCGCGGTGCGGAAGTGCTCGTCCATCGCGGCCGCGCCTTGCAGCAGCGCGTCGAAATTCTGCGGACCCACCGACAGCATGATCGACAGCCCCACCGCCGACCACAGCGAGTAGCGTCCGCCGACCCAGTCCCACATCTCGAAGACGTTCTCCTTCGCGATGCCGAACTTGACCACTTCAGCCGGATTCGCCGACACGCCGACGAAATGCTTCGCGAGCTGATCTTCGGGGCAGCCGGACTTCAGGAACCAGTCGCGCATCGAATGCGCGTTCGTCATCGTTTCGAGCGTCGTGAAGGTCTTTGAGACGACGATCGCGAGCGTTTCTTCGGCGTCGACTTGCTGAAGGACGTTCCAGAGGTCCGCGCCGTCGACATTCGATACGAAATGCGTGTCCAGATCCTTCGACGCCAGATGATGCAGCGCGTGCACGACCATCTTCGGCCCGAGATCCGATCCGCCGATGCCGATATTCACAACATGGCGAATGCGCTTGCCGGTATAGCCCGTCCACGAGCCGTCGCGAACCTTGTCGGCGAAGGCGGCCATCTTGGCCTTTTCCTTCTGCACCTGCTCGTGGAAGGGCGCATCCGGCGACTGCGCGCGCAGCGCGGTATGCAGCACGGCGCGATGTTCGGTGATGTTGACGATATCGCCACGGAACATCGCGTCGCGGCGTTCGGTGACTTTGGCCTGCCGCGCGACTTCGACGAGCAGCTTGAGCGTTTCGTCCTTCACGCGGTTCTTCGAAAAGTCGATGGCGAGGCCGCCGCCCGCGAAAGTGAGGCGCTCGGCGCGCGTCGGCGTGGTGTCGTTCTGCGGCGCGAACCAGTCGCGCAGGCGCTCGCCGGAGATGGCATCGTAATGCGTCTGGAGCGCCGACCAGGCAGGAAGCGAGTTGAGCATCGAGTTTTGGGTCATGAGCGGTCCGTTAGTCTGAAGGTGACAGAGGAATACGTTCGTGCGATTGCGGCTCGCCTGCCTGTGCGTCGTGTCTGGTGAACGCGACTGAAGCAGATGTGAGCGGCCGCGGTTGCCCGAATCAAAAAAGAGTATAGCGACGATGCATGAACGGATGCTTGCAAAGCGTCACGGCGGCCTTGCAATGGGACGCGCGAAAACCGTCAGTTGCGCGCGTGCTCCGCGTAAAAGCGGCGGTTGATGAGACTTCGCACGACGGGCGCGAGTTCTCCGGCAGTCAATCCGGCCGGGCCGATGCCGCCGTCGCTGAGCGTCTGCGCGGCGAGGCCGTGCAGCCAGACGCCCGCGAGCGCCGCTTCGTATGCAGGAAGCTTCTGCGCGAGCAATGCTCCGATCAATCCGCCGAGCACGTCGCCGGTGCCGCCCGTGGCGAGTCCCGCGTTGCCGGTCGGATTGACGGCGACGCGGCCATCGGGCGAGGCGATCACGGTGCCGGAGCCCTTGAGCACCGCAATGGCCGCATAGCGCGCGGCGAGCTGGCGCGCGGCCGCGATGCGATCGGCCTGAACCGTTTTCGCGTCGGTTTGCAACAGACGCGCGGCTTCCAGCGGATGCGGCGTGAGGATGCACGGATCGCCCTGCGCGCCGCGCGCCGCGACGGCGGAGGCGAGCGCGTCGTCTTTCGCGACGAGATTGAGCGCGTCGGCATCGAGCAATTTCGGGACATCGAGCTTCAGCGCGTCGGTCAGCACCGTTATGGCGCGCTCGCTCGGGCCCATGCCGCAGCCGATGGCGAGCGCGTCCATCCTGTCGAGCGCGAGGTCATCGACGTGATGCAGCATCAGCTCGGGATGCGGCGGATCGTAAGGCGGAAAGCCTTCGCCAAGAAACGCGACGTGCACCTTGCCCGCGCCGCCGTAGAGCGCCATGCGCGCGGCGAGAACCGGCGCGCCGCACATGCCGGTATCGCCGCCGACCACCGCGAGCGAGCCGAACGTGCCTTTGTGGGTCGCGTTGTCGCGTGGCGGCATGCATGCGCCGAATAGCGCGGGCGCGTTGAGCACGATCGACGGCGCCGCGCTTGCATCGACTTCCAGCGTCGAAACGAAAAGGCGTCCCGTCAGATCGCGGCCCAGCGACGTGAAATGCCCCGGCTTCGCGCCGATGAAGGTGATCGTGTCCGTTGCGCGCACGGCTTCGCCGCCGTTCACGGGCGCGCCGGTGTCGCTGTTCAGGCCGCTCGGGACGTCGAGCGCGAGCACGCGCCCCGACGCGCGCGCGCGGCGCGTCATGCGCGCGGTGATTTCCGCGAACACGCCTTCGAGCGGCCGCGTGAGACCGATGCCGAACATGCCGTCGACGAGCCAGCCGACGCCGTCGAACGAGGCGGGCGGCTTGTCGTCGATCGAGACGCCGGCCGCGCGCGCCGCGTCGAGCGCCCAGCGCGCGTCGTCGGGCTTCACTTCGACCGGCATGCACACGCGCACCGGAATGCCCGCGCGATGCAGGCGCTCGGCCATCACGAGCGCGTCGCCGCCGTTGTTGCCGGGGCCGGCCGCGAGCCACACCGGCAACGCACGCGAATCCGGATCGTGCTCCAGCGCATCGATGACGCATTGCGCGGCGGCCGCGCCCGCGCGCGCCATCAGCGTATGCGGCGGCAGCGCGGCGGCTGCGCGCGCGTCGAGCGTGCGCAGCTCGGCGAGCGTCAGAAGCGTGAGCGGATCGTCTTTGGGAGTGAAATAGGGCGAGCGGGCAGCGGTCATGGCGGCGGGCGGGAAAGCGCTTTGGAAACCCGGCGTCCGCAGCATTCGTGCCCGTCGCAGCGCGCTGTTAGAAGCGTTCGGGGCTCAGCGCGGCAAGGGTATCGGCGGGAACATCGGGCGTAACGCCGGAAATGAGATCCGCGATCACTTTAGCAGACCCGCACGCGAGGCCCCAGCCCGCCGGGCCGTGCGCGGCGTTCACGAAAAGCCGCGGATGGCGCGTCGCGCCGACGAGCGGCAGGCCGTCGGCGGTGACGAGGCGCAGCCCTTCCCACGCGCGCGCAGCGGAGACGCGCGCCGCGCCCGGAATCCAGTCGTGCGTGCCTTGGCCGAGCAGATCGAGCGCGCGGCGCGAGAGCGAGGCGTCGAGCGGCTTGTCGGCCTTGGACGCGCTCTGGAACACGCCCGCGCCGCCCACGCGCAGCCGCTGGTTGATGCGCGTCATCGTGATGCGCTTGATCGAATCGACGACCGTCAGATGCGGCGCGCGCTCCTCGTACGCGACGGGCGCGGTGAGCGTATGCACGCGCAGCGGAAAGAGCGACGACGCCGACTTGGAGCCGCCGATGAGCCCCGGCGTGCCCGTGCCCGCCGCGACGACGATGGCGTCCGCCGTGATGAGCTCGACATCGGCGGTGCGCTTTTTGCCTTCGTGCGGACCGGCGAGCTGGACGGCCGCGCGGCCATCGTCCAGACGCAGCGACGCCACCGCGCGATGCATGCGGAACTGCACGCCGCCGTCTTCGAGCACCTGCTTCAGTTGCTTGGTGAAGAGCGGGCAGTTCGCGGTGCGCTCGTCGGGCAGCAGCACGCCGCCCGCGAATTCCGGGAAATCCGGCACGGAAGGCTCGATGGCGACGCATTCCTCGGGCGTCAGCAGTTGATGCGCAACGCCGCAACTTCTGAGCAGATCGATGGCCGGCTGCGCGTCTTCGAGCTCGCGCGGCTGCCTGAAGACGTGCAGCACGCCGCGGCGCTGCTCGAAATCGAGTTCCAGCCGGCTTTCGATGTCCGCGAGCACGCGCCGCGACACATCGACGAGCGGCTGCAGATGCGCGTACTGCGCCGCGAACGCCTCGGGATCGCGCAGCGTCGCGAGCTGCTTCAGAAAATCGCGCGCGGCCGAGTCGAAGCCGGTCTTGACCACCATGCCGCTTTGCTTCGAGCGGCTCGACGCCATGAACGTCGGCCCGAACCAGACATCGAGCGGCGAGGGCAGCAGCGCGCCGCCCTGGCCGTAGGTGGCGCCTTGCGCGACGGTCGCGTGGCGCTCGACCACGCACACGCGATGACCGGCCGCATGTAATTGATAGGCGGTGGCGATGCCGGCGATTCCTCCGCCGATGACGATGACATCCATGACTTTTTGTGCCCGAAGGCGCGAGATTGCAGTGCGGCGTGACGCTCGGGCACGGACGCCCGGCTGCTGCGTTGACGGTGAAACGACAGGCTGGCGGCGTGATTCGGCACGCGCCGTACCCGGAGAAAGCGCGCCATGATAGCGCCAAAATCGTTTGCGGGGGACGGCGAGCCGGGCGCTCATGTGGCCCGCGGCACGCTCGATCCCCGATGGCCGGCCCGGCGCGGACAATTTCGGGATGCGCGACGATCCGTTTCGCGTCGCCGCTGCACCGTGGCGCGCCACGCGGACGGACCGCCCCGGCCGATTTCGAGACGCTTCCGGGTTATAATCGCGGTCTTCCTTTCGCCTCACGCCGTTTAGCGTGCTCGAGTCCGAATTTGCGAATATCCGGTTTGCAAAAAGCGATCGAGCGTCGCGCGAGCGGCACACAGACGTCATCGACGCACCGTCACAATGGCCCACTTCTCGTGTTTCCCCGGCGCTTCGGCCCTCTCCGATTTCCGTCAGACCCGCCTTCTCGAAACGCTCGCCCGCATCGACGCAAACATCGTCGGCGTGCGCGGCCAGTTCCTGCATTTCGTCAACGCGTCCGAGCCGCTCACCGACGATGACAACAGCCGCATCGCCGCGCTGATGCACTACGGCGCGCCGTTCGCGGACTCGAAAGAGCGCGGTCATGTCGAGACGTTCATGGTCGTGCCGCGCTTCGGCACGGTCTCGCCGTGGGCGAGCAAGGCGACCGACATCGCGCATCACTGCGGCCTCGAGAAAGTGCGTCGCATCGAGCGCGGCGTCGAATTCTCGGTCGTCATGAAAAGCGGCTTCCTCGGCGGCAAGAAGGCGCTGTCGGACGAAGCGCGCGCGGCCGTCGCGGATGCGCTGCACGACCGCATGACGGAAAGCGTCGCGGCATCGCGCGACCAGGCGCTGCATCTCTTCGACGAGCTGCCCGCGAAGCCTTTGCAGACCGTCGACATCATCGGCACGGGCCGCCGTGCGCTCGAGGCCGCGAACGCCGAGCTCGGCCTCGCGCTCGCGGAAGACGAGATCGACTATCTCGTGAACGCGTTCGAGAGCCTGAAGCGCAATCCGACCGACGTCGAACTGATGATGTTCGCGCAGGCCAACAGCGAGCATTGCCGCCACAAGATCTTCAATGGCGAATGGACCATCGACGGCGAAAAGCAGGACATGTCGCTGTTCCAGATGATCCGCAACACGGAAAAGCTGAATCACGCGGGCACGATCGTCGCGTATTCGGACAATTCGGCGATCATGGAGGGCGGCGTCGCGGAACGCTGGTTCCCGCGCGGCGCCGACGAGCAGTATCGGCGCAACGTGGAATTGACCCACACGCTGATGAAGGTCGAAACGCACAATCACCCGACCGCGATTTCCCCGTTCGCGGGCGCGGCGACGGGCTCGGGCGGCGAAATCCGCGATGAAGGCGCGACGGGCCGCGGCGCGCGTCCGAAGGCCGGTCTCGCGGGCTTCACCGTGTCGAACCTCGATCTGCCCGACGCGCGCGAAAAGTGGGAAAACGACCGCGACGCCGCCGTGCCGCTCACGCAACGCAATCCGTCCGACGAGCACGCGCCGTATGGCCGCCCGGACCGCATCGCGTCGCCGCTGCAGATCATGATCGACGGCCCGATCGGCGCTGCCGCGTTCAACAACGAATTCGGCCGCCCGAACCTCGGCGGCTATTTCCGCACCTACGAGCAGAACGTCGCGGGCCGCGTGCGCGGCTATCACAAGCCGATCATGATCGCGGGCGGCATCGGCAATATTTCGGATCAGCACACGCACAAGCTCGACCTGCCGGCCGGCACGCTCTTGATCCAGATCGGCGGGCCGGGCATGCGTATCGGCATGGGCGGTGGCGCGGCATCGTCGATGGCGACGGGCGCGAACACCGCCGAACTCGATTTCGACTCGGTCCAGCGCGGCAATCCGGAAATCCAGCGGCGCGCGCAGGAAGTCATCAATACGTGCTGGCAGTTGGGCGAGGGCAATCCGATCCTGTCGATCCACGACGTCGGCGCGGGCGGCATCTCGAACGCGTTCCCGGAGCTCGTCGATGGCGCGGGCAAGGGCGCGCGCTTCGAGTTGCGCAAGGTTCAGCTCGAGGAAAGCGGTCTGTCGCCGCGCGAAATCTGGTCGAACGAGGCGCAAGAGCGTTACGTGCTGGCGATTTCGCCCGCCGATCTGCCCGCGTTCCAGGCGATTTGCGAGCGCGAACGCTGCCCGGTGGCGGTCGTCGGCGTGGCGACGGACGAACGTCAGCTGAAGCTGATCGACGACGCCAACGAAGGCCAGGAACCCGTCGACATGCCGATGGACGTGCTGCTCGGCAAGCCGCCCAAGATGCATCGCGATGTGAAGCGTGAGAATGCGCAATTCACGCCCGTCGACGTGACGGGTCTGTCGCTGTCCGAAGTCGCTGTCGACGTGCTCAAGCATCCGACGGTCGCGAGCAAGTCGTTCCTCATCACGATCGGCGACCGTTCGGTCGGCGGCACGACCGCGCGCGACCAGTTCGTCGGTCCGTGGCAGGTGCCCGTCGCCGATTGCGCGATCACGACGATGGATTACGCGGGCTTTCGCGGCGAAGCGATGACGATGGCCGAGCGCACGCCGCTCGCCGTCATCGACGCGCCCGCGTCCGGCCGCATGGCAGTGGGCGAGGCGGTGACGAACATCGCGTCCGCGCCGATCGAATCGCTCAACAAGCTGAAGCTCTCCGCGAACTGGATGGCCGCGTGCGGCAGCGCCGGCGAAGACGCCGCGCTCTACGACACCGTTAAGGCGATCGGCATGGAACTGTGCCCGGCGCTCGGCATCAGCATTCCCGTCGGCAAGGATTCGCTGTCGATGCGCACCAAGTGGCAGGACGCACGCGGCGGCGCGCGCGAAGTGGTGTCGCCGGTGTCGCTCATCATCTCGGCGTTCGCGCCGGTCGAGGACGTGCGCCGGCATCTCACGCCGCAACTCGTCGACGATACCGACACGGTGCTGATCTCGATCGATCTCGGGCGTGGCCGCAACCGCATGGGCGGCAGCATTCTCGCGCAGGTCACGCAGCAGGTCGGCGACGCAGTGCCCGATGTCGACGATCCCGAAGACCTCAAGCGCTTCTTCGCGGCGATCCAGGCTTTGAATGCCGATGGCAAGCTGCTTGCCTATCACGACCGCTCGGACGGCGGCCTGTGGGCGACGGTCTGCGAAATGGCGTTCGCGGGGCATGTGGGCGTGTCGCTGAACATCGACATGCTGACGCTCGACGCCGATCACGAATCCGATTACGGCGACGCGAAAGACTGGGCCAAGCAGACGAGCGGCCGCCGCGACGACCGCACGATCCGCGCGCTGTTCTCGGAAGAGCTCGGCGCGGTCGTGCAGGTGCGCGCATCGGATCGCGACGCGGTGCTCGGCGCGCTGCGCGAACACGGTTTGTCGGCGTGCTCGCATGTGATCGGCAAGCCGAACCGGAGCGGCGCGGTCGAAATCTATCGCGACGCGAAGAAGATTTTCGATGCGCCGCGCGTCGAGTTGCATCGCGCGTGGAGCGAAGTGAGCTGGCGCATCGCGCGTCTGCGCGACAACCCGGCCTGCGCCGACGCCGAATACGACGCGCTGCTCGACGCCGCCGATCCTGGCATCGCGCCGGTGCTGACCTTCGATCCGGCGGAAGACGTCGCTGCGCCGTTCATCGCGACGGGCAAGCGTCCGCGTGTCGCGATCCTGCGTGAACAGGGCGTGAACTCGCATCTGGAAACGGCATACGCGTTCGATCGCGCCGGCTTCGATGCACACGACGTCCACATGAGCGACCTGCTCGAAGGGCGCGCCACGCTCGCCGATTTCGCGGGCGCGGTCGCGTGCGGCGGCTTCTCGTACGGCGACGTGCTCGGCGCGGGCGAGGGCTGGGCGAAGACGATCCGCTTCAACGCGAAGCTCGCCGACATGTTCGCGGCGTTCTTCGCGCGTCCGGATACCTTCGCGCTCGGCATCTGCAACGGCTGCCAGATGATGTCGAGCCTCGCATCGATCATCCCGGGCGCGGAAAGCTGGCCGAAGTTCACGCGCAACAAGTCGGAGCAGTTCGAGGCGCGTTTCTCGCTCGTCGAAGTGCAGAATTCGCCGTCGATCTTCTTCGCGGGCATGGAAGGCTCGCGCATTCCGGTGGCGGTCGCGCACGGCGAAGGTTTCGCTGACTTTTCGCAGCAAGGCGATCCGGCGCAGGCGCTCGTCGCGATGCGATACGTCGATCATCGCGGCAATGCGACGGAGCAGTATCCGTTCAATCCGAACGGATCGCCGCAGGGCATTACGTCCGTGACGACGCCCGATGGCCGCTTCACCGTGCTGATGCCGCACATGGAACGCGTGCATCGCAACGTGCAGATGAGCTGGACGCCCGACGACTGGACCACCGACGGCAGCCCGTGGCTGCGCGTGTTCCAGAACGCGCGACGCTTCCTCGGCTAATCGCGCATCGTCGCATGGCTGGACCGAACACCCCGAAGCTGACGCTTCGGGGTGTTTTTATTTTTGAGCCCGTTCCATAACACTGCCTTCCGGCAAATATCCCAAAATAATCAACGCGTAAGTTGCGGGTATAGTGCTTCGGCGCGTCGCGAGGCGCGTTTGACCACGGAGGAGAAATGAGGCAGTTGCCATCAAAATATTTAGGTATACGGAATTTATTGGCGATGACGGTCATCGCGTCGTCGTGTCTCGTCGCGGCGTGCGGCGACAGCTCGGATTCGGGTTCGGCCAATCTCTCGCCGACGGCGCGCGCGGCGGCGCTCGGCGAGAACCTGATGGTGCGCGTGGACATCGACGGCAACGATGCCGCGAAGTCCGGCACGAACTGCGCCGATCTCGGCGCCGACTGGGCCAGTTGCGCGCGCGGCAAGCTGATTCTCGAAAACACCGGCAGCCGCAGTCTCCCGGCAGGCGGCTGGACGCTGTACGTGCACAGCATCCGGCGCATTTTGATGGTGGAACATCCGGCGTTCGCGTGGAAGCACGTCACCGGCGATCTCTACGCGCTGACGCCGCGCGCGGGCGCTTTCACGCTCGGCGCGGGCGAGCGCATCGAAGTGCCGTTCGTCGGGGAGTACTGGTATCAGCGCTACAGCGATCTGTTGCCGCGCGCGTATGTCGTGGCGGACGGCAATGCGGCGCCTGCCATCCTCAAGCACAACGATACCGACGATGAAACCCGCTACGTCGATCGCATTCCGCCGATCGCGGACGACGCAGCGGCATTCGCCGCAACGCCCGCGCAAGTGCAACGCGCACGCGCCGAAGCCGCGTTGCCATCGGCGCAGCAGACCGCCGCGCGCGCGGTGCCGGCGGTGCTGCGTTCGACGGCGGGTGAGGGCGCGGCGCAGGTCGGCGGAATCGATTTGTCGGCGTCCGGTTTGACATCGTCGCAAGTGGCGGCGCTCACGTCGCGCGCGGCGACGCTCGGTCTGACCGGCGCGGCCGTGCGCGTGAGCGGGCAGATCGCCGGAGGCGCATTGCCGGCCGATATCGCGCGCGCGGGCGGTTATCGGCTGACGATCGCGCAAGACGGCGTGAAGATCGACGCCTTCGATGCGGGCGGGCTGTTCTACGGCGTGCAGACCTTGCTCTCGCTTACACCCGCGGGCGGCGGCAGCGTGCCGGTGATGACCATCGAAGACGCGCCGCGATACACGCATCGCGGCATGCACGTCGACGTCGCGCGCAACTTCCGTCAGCCCGCCACGTTGCGCCGTCTGATCGACCAGATGAGCGCATACAAGCTCAACCGGCTACACCTGCATCTCACCGACGATGAAGGCTGGCGCATCGAAATCCCCGGTCTGCCGGAGCTGACCGAAATCGGTGCGAAGCGTTGCCACGATCTCACGGAAACGCAGTGCCTGTTGCCGCAGCTCGGCTCCGGTCCCGACAATCGCTCGGGCGGCGGCTATCTGAGCCGCGCCGAATATGTCGCGCTGCTTCGTTATGCGGCGGATCGCTTCGTCGAGATCATTCCGGAAATCGACATGCCGGGCCACGCGCGCGCCGCGGTCGTGTCGATGGAAGCGCGTTACCAGCGTCTTGCGGCGCTCGGCAACAAGGCGGCCGCGAACGCGTACCGTCTGCTCGATCCGGCCGATACATCGAACACGACGACCGTCCAGTTCTACGACCGCCGCAGTTTCCTGAATCCGTGCTCGGACGGTGCGCAGCGTTTCGCATCAAAGGTGATCGGCGAAGTCGCGTCGATGCATCGCGAAGCGGGCGCGCCGCTTTCCGTGTGGCACTTCGGCGGCGACGAGGCGAAGAACATCCTTCTCGGCGGCGGTTTCCAGCCGCTCGACGGCACCGATCCCGGCAAGGGCCGCGTGAACCTCGCGTTGCAGGACAAGCCGTGGGGACGCTCGCCGCAGTGCGCGGCGATGATCGCGTCGGGCAAGGTTGCATCCGTCGACGAACTGCCGTCGATCTTCGCGCGCCAGGTCAGCCAGATCGTGCGCGCGAACGGCATCGGCACGATGGCCGCGTGGCAGGACGGCATCAAGCACGCGAACGGTCCGCAGGATTTCGCGACGTCGAACGTGATGGTGACGATGTGGGACACGATCTTCTGGGGCGCGTCCGACACCGTGCAGACGCTCGGCAGTCAGGGCTACAAGACGGTGCTCGCGCTGCCGGATTATCTGTACTTCGACTTCCCCTATGCCTTCGATCAGCGCGAGCGCGGGTATTACTGGGGCTCGCACGCGACGGACAGCTTCAAGACGTTCTCGCTCGCGCCTGACAATCTGCCGCAGAACGCGGAGATCATGCCCGATCGCGACGGCAAACCGTTCGAAGTGACGAGCGCTGGACCGGCGCCGCGTATCGAAGGCATTCAGGGACAAGCCTGGGCGGAAGTGATGCGTACGGATCAGCAGTTCGATTACATGGCGTATCCGCGCTTGCTTGCGCTTGCGGAACGCGCGTGGCATCGGGCCGCGTGGGAACGTCCTTACGTGCAGGGCGAACGCTACAAGCTCGGCGACACCGACAAGGTCGACAAGGCCGCGCTCGCAGCGGACTGGGCGGGCTTCATGAGCGTGGTGCAGAACCGCGAAATGGCGAAGCTGACGCGCTCGGGCGCGGTGGTCAGGACGAAGCTGGGCGGTTGACGGCGCATGAAACGGCAAAGCCGCCCGAAGGGCGGCTTTGTTACCAACGAACAAGCAAGCGCGCTTACTTCACCACCGCCTTGTTCCGCAAGCCTTCCTCGAACGCTTGCAGCTTTTCCTGCTGCATTTGCTGCGCGATCTGCGCCTTCACCTGATCGAACGGCGGCGGGGCGACATCACGCGCATCGTCCAGACGGATGATGTGCCAGCCGAACTGCGTCTTCACCGGCTCGGACGTCATTTCGCCCTTCTTCAGCTTCTCCGCGGCCGCGCCGAATTCAGGCACGTAAGCCGAAGGCGAGGACCAGTCCAGATCGCCGCCGTTCTTGCCCGATCCCGGGTCCTTCGAATATTGCTTCGCGAGATCTTCGAAGCTCGCACCGGCCTTGATCTTCGCGATCAGATCCTTCGCCTGCGCTTCGTCCTCGACGAGAATGTGATGCAGATGCAGTTCCTTGCCGCCGCCGTTTTGCTTGACGAGCTCCTCATAGCGCGCCTTGATCTCGGCGTCGGTCGGCGTGTTCTTCTTCACGAAATCTTCGATCAGCGCGCGCAACACCACGGTCTGCTGTGCGACGGCGACCTGCGCCTTCACGTCGGGACGCGTCGCGATGCCTTCGCGCGCGGCTTCCTGCATCAGGATTTCGCGGTTGATGAGTTCCTCGCGCACCGCCTGCTGAAGCTGCGGCGAATCCTGCTGACCTTGCGCCACGAGTTGCTTCACGAGCGCATTGGCGCGCGACGTGGGAATCGGCGTGCCGTTGACGACGGCGATGTTTTGCGCAAACGCAGGAGCAGCCGCGAATGCAGCCAGCAACACCCAGACGCGGGTTTTTTTCAAAGTCATCGGAGGTTCCTAACTGAACAAACAGACGCCTTCAAAGGCGAGATTTAAGAGGGAAGGCTTAGGGTCGAACCGCGCGCGGGTTTATTCGAATTGTTCTGCGAACTCTTGCGGCGTGTAGGCCCGGATCGCGAGCGCGTGCACGCCGCGCCGCATCTCCTCGGCCAGCGCATCATACACCAGTCGATGTCGCGCCACGCGTGCCTTGCCCGCGAAGCATTCCGCGACGATCGTCACCGTGTAATGGCTGCCGGCGGCCGCGCCCGCATGGCCCGCGTGCGCGGCGCTGTCGTCGTCGATATGCACCGACTGCGGCTGCAGCGTGGCATTCAAACGCGCTTCGAGATGCGCGATCTTGTCCGCCGCCGATGCGCTCGTGAAATCGAACGATGCGCTCATTGCCCGTCCTCCTTCATGTATTTCGCAAGCCAGAAGCTTTGCGCGACGATGAACAGGACGAGACAGCCCGTCGCGCCGAAGAGCTTGAAGTTCACCCACTGATCCGTCGTGAAGTTATACGCGACGAAAAGATTGACGATGCCGAGCAGCGCGAAAAACACCGCCCATGCGACATTCAACTGGCCCCATACGCGATGCGGCAACACGATCTGCTTGCCCATCATCGCTTCGATGAGATTCTTTCTGAAGCCGATCTGCGCGACGATCAGCGCGAACGCGAAGAGCCAGTAGAGCGCCGTCGGCTTCCATTTGATGAAGGTATCGTTGTGCAGCACGAGCGTCGCGCCGCCGAACACGACGACCACGCCGAGACTGACCCACAGCATCGGATCGACCTTGCGATGCCGAAACGCGACCCAGGCGATCTGCACGAGCGTCGCCGCGATCGCGACCGCCGTCGCGGTATAGATGCCCCAGACCTTGAATGCGACGAAAAAGAGAATGATCGGAAACAGATCGAACAGAAATTTCATTGGCGTGCGGACGTGATGGGCATCGGATGGATGCGAGGCGCGCGAGAAAAAAGCGCCCGCGAGAAGCGGCGGGCGCCGGTACGACGAAATGGACGGGCTCGCGCTTACTTGGGTTCGAATTGTAGCGCAGCCGAGTTGATGCAATACCGCAGGCCGGTCGGCGCGGGGCCGTCCTCGAAGACGTGGCCGAGATGCGCGCCGCAGTTCTTGCACACGACTTCGATGCGAAGCATGCCGTGTGAGCGGTCGGTCTTCTCCTGGATCACTTCGCCGTTGATCGGCTTGAAGTAGCTCGGCCACCCGCAGCCGGCGTCGAACTTCGTGTCCGATTCGAACAGCGGCGTGCCGCAGCACACGCAGTCATAGACGCCGCGCTCCTTGTGATCCCAGTATTTGCCCGTGAAGGGGCGCTCGGTCGCGGCGTGGCGCGTGACCTGGTACTGCATGTCGTCGAGTTCGCGGCGATACTCGGCGTCGTCCTTTTGCAGCGGATAGCTCGTCGGGGTGGCGTCGTGGCTCATCTGTCGTTCCTTTGATCTGGCCGGGAAGGCCTGGTATATGAGGGCGATCCTACGAAGAACAACTGACTTCGAGATCGCTCGCCCAGTCGGGCGGCAGGCCCGCGTAGGCTTCGTATTCGGGCTGTTCGTCGTATGGATGGCGCAGCACGTCCAGAAGACGCGCCACTTCCGAAAAATCCTTTTCCGCCGCGCGCCGAATGGCGTTTTCCGCCAGATGATTGCGCAGCACGTACTTCGGATTCACGCGATTCATCGCCGCGGCGCGCTCGGCGTCGTCGCGCGGCTCGTGGGCGAGGCGCTCGCGATACTGCGCGGCCCACGCATCGAATGCGGCGCGATCGAGGAACAGATCGCGCACGGGCGCGTCGCGGCTCGCGTCGGATTTCGAGAGCTTCGACAGGTTCCGGAACGTCAGCGTGAAGTCCGCGCGATTCGCATGCATGATTTCGAAGAGACCGTTGGCGAGCTTGTCGTCGCCTTCGCGCTCGATATCGAGGCCGAGCTTCGCGCGCATCTTCGCGACGAGCGCGGGCCCGAAGCGATCCTTGTAGCGCTCCATCACCTTTTGCGCCTCTTCCACCACGCGCTCGGCGCGGCCCTCCTCGGGCAGATTCGCGCCGAAGAGCGGCACGAGCGCCTGCGCGAGACAGAAGAGATTCCAGTACGCGACCTGCGGCTGGCGCCCATACGAATAGCGTCCTTGCGTATCCGAATGATTGCAGACGTGATGCGCGTTGAAGGCATCCATGAAGCCGAACGGACCGTAATCGATCGTGAGGCCGAGGATCGACATGTTGTCGGTATTCATCACGCCGTGGCAGAAGCCGACGCCTTGCCACTCCGCCATCAGATCGGCGGTGGAGCGCACGGCTTCGTCGAGCAGCGCGAGATACGGATCGTCGGCATCCCTGCAATGCGGATAGAACCGGTCGATGACGTGATCGGCGAGCGTCTTCAGCTCGTCGATGCGATCGTTCGAATAGAAATGCTCGAAGTGGCCGAAGCGCACGAAGCTCGGCGATACGCGCGTGACGATCGCCGCCGTTTCGACGATCTCGCGCCGCACCGGCAAGTCCGAGCCGATGACGGTGAGCGCGCGCGTCGTCGGGATGCCGAGATGATGCATTGCTTCCGAGCACAGAAACTCGCGGATCGACGACCGCAGCACCGCGCGGCCATCGCCCATGCGCGAATAGGGCGTGCGGCCCGCGCCCTTCAGTTGCACTTCCAGACGCGCGCCGTCGTGCTCCGCTTCGCCTAGCGTCAGCGCGCGGCCATCGCCCAGTTGTCCCGCCCACACGCCGAACTGATGCCCCGAATAGACGGCGGCATAGGGCAGGGCATCGGCTGGCCAGTCGCGCGTCGGATTGCCGGCGAAGAAGGCGGCGAACGCGTCCTTCTCAGGGCCGGTGGCGACTTGCGGATCGAATCCGAGCGTTTCGGCCATCTCGCGCGACATCCCGACGAGATACGGATCGGGAACGGGCGCGGCAGGAAGACGGGTGAGAAAAGCGGTGCCGAGCGCGGCGAAGGAGCCCGGCTCGCCGACCCGGATCGCGCTGGCGATTTCGTTCACGGAACGCGCGTCGGCGGGCGTCTCGTCGCGCGCCGCGCGCACGGCATTGCTTGGGGAAAACGACATGTTGAGCGCCTCTGAGTTAAACGATATTGTAATTCCGCGCCCGCGGGCCTGCAGAGCGCGGCCCGGCCATCCGATCAGCATTCGCCAGATTCGAGGACTTCGCCTATGACGTCGCCGCTCTACGGGCAGATGATGGACATACCGCTGCTCGCGTCGTCCCTGCTGTCTCATGCCTCACGCCACTTCGGCGACAACGAGATCGTGTCGCGGCGCATCGAAGGCGATATCCACCGCTACACCTACCGCGATTGCGAGAAGCGCGCGAAACAACTGGCGCAGGCGCTGACCGCGCTCGGCGTCGAGCAGGGCGAGCGCATCGGCACGCTCGCGTGGAACGGCTACAGACATCTCGAATGCTATTACGGCATCAGCGGCATGGGCGCCGTGTGTCACACGATCAACCCGCGTCTCTTTCCGGATCAGATCGCGTTCATCATCGATCATGCGGACGATTCGTATGTCTGCTTCGACATGACTTTCGGTCCGCTCGTCGAACTGATCGCGCCGCAGTGCCCGAACGTGAAGGGCTGGATCGCGCTCGGCGATGCCGCGTGCATCGCCGAACATCTGTCGAACATGAGCGTGCCGGTGATGAGCTACGAAAGCCTCATCGGCGAGCACGACGGCGACTACGCATGGCCGATGCTCGATGAGCGTCAGGCATCGTTTCTCTGCTACACGTCGGGCACGACGGGCAATCCGAAAGGCGCGCTGTATTCGCATCGCTCGACGGTGCTGCACGCGTACGGCGCGGCGTTGCCCGACGCGATGGGCGCATCGTCGAGCGATGCGATCCTTCCCGTCGTGCCGATGTTCCACGTCAACGCATGGGGCATTCCGCACGCGGGGCCGCTCGTCGGCGCGAAGCTCGTCTTTCCCGGCAAGGATCTGGACGGCAAGTCGCTCTACGAATTGATGGAAGCCGAAGGCGTCACGTATTCCGCCGGCGTGCCGACGGTGTGGATGAGCCTGCTCACGTACATGAAGCAGCAGAACGTGCGTTTCTCGACGTTGAAGCGCACGGTGATCGGCGGCTCGGCGTGTCCGCCCGCGATGCTGCGCATCTTCGAGGAAGAGTACGGCGTGCAAGTGATCCACGCGTGGGGCATGACGGAGATGTCGCCGCTCGGCACCTTGTCGCGCCTCAGTTTCAGGCAGAAGCAGCGTCCGCTCGACGAGCAGCGCCGCTCGCTGGAAAAGCAGGGCCACGCGCTCTTTGGCGTGGACATGAAAGTCGTCGGCGACGACGGCACCGAACTGCCGTGGGACGGCAAATCGTTCGGCGATCTCCATGTGCGCGGGCCGTGGGTCATCGATCGGTATTTTCGCCGGGACGATTCTCCGCTCGTCGACGGCTGGTTCCCGACCGGCGATGTCGCGACCATCGATGAAGACGGGTTCATGCAGATCACCGATCGCAGCAAGGACGTGATCAAGTCCGGCGGCGAATGGATCAGCTCCATCGATCTGGAGAACATCGCGGTGTCGCATCCGCAGGTGGCGGAAGCGGCGTGCATCGCGTGCTCGCATCCGAAGTGGACCGAGCGGCCGCTGATCGTCGCGGTGCTGAAGCCGGGCGCGACCGTCACGCGCGAGGAACTGCTCGCGCATTTCGAGGGCAAGGTCGCGAAGTGGTGGATTCCGGACGATGTCGTGTTCGCCGAGGAACTGCCGCACACCGCGACGGGCAAGCTGCAGAAAGTGCGCCTGCGCGAGCAGTTTCGCGATTACGTGTTGCCCAACGCCGCGGAGAATCCGGTCTAGCTTTTTCTTGCGTCATCGAAAGCCCCGGCTCGCGGTGCGCGCGCCGGGGCTTCGTGCATTTCTGTCGATCGATTGGCGCGAAACGCGTCGTTTGAACGATCGTGCTTTTTTGTGTATTCTGCCCCGATCGCCCACAATCGATCTCATATCCGGTCGACAGGAGACACGTTCATGGCAGTGGACTACACGATCCGCGACGGCGTCGCCGTCATTACGCTCGACAATCCGCCGGTCAACGGTCTCGGGCATTCGACCCGGCTCGGCATCGTCGAAGGTGTCGAGCGCGCGAACGACGATGCCGACGTGCGCGCCATCGTCATCATCGGCGCGGGCAAGGCGTTCTCGGGCGGCGCGGACATCACCGAATTCAACACGCCGAAAGCCACGCAGGAACCGACGCTCATGACCGTCATCGCGACGCTCGAAGCGAGCGCGAAGCCCGTCGTCGCGGCGATTCACGCCGTCGCGATGGGCGGCGGTCTGGAACTCGCGCTCGGCGCGCATTACCGCGTCGCCGTGCCCGGTGCTCAGATCGCGCTGCCGGAAGTGAAGCTCGGGCTTTTGCCGGGCGCGGGCGGCACGCAGCGTCTGCCGCGCGTGGTCGGGCTGGAAACGGCGCTGAACATGATCGTGTCGGGCGCGCCGGTGCCCTCAGAAAAGCTCGCGCAAACCGCGCTTTTCGATGAACTCGCCGACGGCGATCTGCTGGAAAGCGCGTTGTCGTTCGCGCGCCGGGCCGCCGATCGCGGCGGTCCGCATCCGAAAGTCCGCGATCGCCAGATCGTGCATCCGAACGCCGAGGGTTTCATCCAGTTCGCGCGCAACAGTGTCGCGGGAGTCGCGAAGCATTTCCCGGCGCCGCACAAGTGCATCGATGCAATCGAAAAAGGCGTGAAGGAAGGTTTCGAGCGCGGTCTCGCCTTCGAGCGCGAATGCTTTCTCGCGCTCGTGCAGACGCCCGAAAGCCGCGCGTTGCGGCATGCGTTCTTCGGCGAACGCGCGGCTGCCAAGATCGCCGATGTCCCGTCGAACACGCCCGTGAGGAAGATCGAGCGCATCGGCGTGATCGGCGCGGGCACGATGGGCGGCGGCATCGCGATGAACTTTCTCAACGCCGGCCTGCCCGTCGTGCTGCTCGAAACGAAGCAGGACGCGCTCGATCGCGGCATCGCGACGATCCGGCGCAACTACGAGGCGCAGGTCAAGAAGGGCAAGCTCACGCAGGAAAAGGTCGAAGAGCGCATGGCGCTCATCGCGCCGACGCTTGCCTTTGGCGATCTGGCCCAGGCCGATCTGATCGTCGAAGCCGTGTTCGAAGACTTGAGCGTGAAGGAACAGGTCTTCCGTCAGCTCGACGAAATCGCAAAGTCCGGCGCGATCCTCGCATCGAATACATCGACGTTGAATCTCGACACCATCGCCTCGTTCACGAAGCGTCCCGGCGACGTGATCGGCATGCACTTCTTCAGCCCCGCGAACGTGATGAAGCTGCTCGAAGTCGTGCGCGGCGCGAAGACCGAAAAGGACGTGCTCGCAACGGTCATGCAGCTCGCGAAGAAAATCAGGAAGACGGCGGTGGTGTCGGGCGTATGCGACGGCTTCATCGGCAACCGGATGATCGAGCAGTACATCCGCCAAGCGCTCTTCATGCTGGAGGAAGGCGCGCTGCCGGCGCAGATCGATCGCGCGATCGAAAACTTCGGCTTCGCGATGGGGCCGTTTCGCATGAGCGATCTCGCGGGCAACGACATCGGCTGGGCGATCAGAAAGCGGCGTTATCGGGAGCAGCCGGAGCTGCATTATTCGCGCGTCGCGGATCGTCTGTGCGAGATGGGCCGCTTCGGCCAGAAGACCGGCGCGGGCTGGTACGACTATCAGCCGGGCAAGCGCGACGCGCTGCCGTCGAACGTGGTCGATGACATGATCGTCGCGTATTCGAAGGAACGCGGCGTCGAGCGGCGCAAGATCCGCGATGAAGAGATCGTCGAGCGTCTCGTGCTTTCGCTCGTGAACGAAGGCGCGAAGATTCTCGAGGAAGGCATCGCGGGCAAGGCTTCGGACATCGACATGGTTTATCTGACGGGCTACGGCTTTCCGCTCTGGCGCGGCGGCCCGATGCTGTATGCGGACACCATCGGCCTCTACAACGTGGAACGCGCGATGCGCAAATACGCGAAGCAGGCCAACGGCTACGCGTGGCAACCCGCCGCGCGCGTCACCGAACTCGCGCAATCGAATGGACGCTTCAATGGCTGATATCAAACCTGTCGAAGACGTGTTCCTCGCCGTGGACGTGCAGTACGACTTCATGCCGGGCGGCGCGCTTGCCGTCGCACACGGCGATGAAGTCGTGCCGGTCATCAATCGGCTTGCGCGCGCGTTCTCGCATGTCGTGCTGACGCAGGACTGGCATCCGCGCTCGCATGTGTCGTTCGCGGCAAATCACGAGGGCCGCGCGCCATTCGAGACGATGACCTTGCCTTACGGCGAACAGGTGCTGTGGCCGGTGCATTGCGTGCAGGACACGCGAGGCGCGGCGCTGCATCGCGATCTGCATGTGCCGCACGCGCGGCTCGTGATTCGCAAGGGGCATCACGAACACGTCGACAGCTATTCGGCGTTTCTCGAAGCGGACCGTTCGACACCGACCGGTCTCGAAGGCTATCTGCGCAACGTCGGCGCAAGACGCGTGTGGCTCGCCGGACTGGCGACGGACTATTGCGTCGCGTGGTCCGCGCTCGATGCGCGTGCGGCGGGCTTCGACGTCATCGTGATCGAGGACGCGTGCCGCGCGATCGATCTGAACGGCTCGCTCGACCGAGCATGGAACGACATGCGCGATGCGGGCGTGCAACGCGTGAGTTCGGACGAAATTCTCAAAGCGGGGGCAACGACATGACCGATGCAGTCATCGTATCGACGGCGCGCACCGCGCTCGCCAAATCGTGGCGCGGCGCGCTCAACATGACGCACGGCGCGACGCTCGGCGGCCATGTGACGAAGGCGGTCGTCGAACGCGCGGGCATCGATCCGGCGCGCGTCGAGGACGTCATCATGGGCTGCGCGAATCCGGAAGGCGCGACGGGCGCGAACATCGCGCGGCAGATCGCGTTGCGCGCGGGCTTGCCGGTTTCCG
This sequence comes from Caballeronia sp. AZ1_KS37, assembly GCF_023631165.1. Taxonomy (NCBI): domain Bacteria; kingdom Pseudomonadati; phylum Pseudomonadota; class Betaproteobacteria; order Burkholderiales; family Burkholderiaceae; genus Caballeronia; species Caballeronia sp. AZ1_KS37. Next base: position 22,798 of record NZ_JALQDP010000008.1, read on the forward strand.
TCCCCGGCATGACGGTGAACCGCTTCTGCTCGTCGGGCTTGCAGACGATCGCGCTTGCCGCGCAGCGCGTGATGACGGGCGAGGGCGATGTGTTCGTCGCGGGCGGCGTCGAATCGATCTCGTGCGTGCAGAACGAGCTGAACCGTCACATGCTGACCGAAGGCTGGCTCAGGCAACACAAGCCCGAAATCTACTGGTCGATGTTGCAGACCGCCGAGAACGTCGCGAAGCGCTACGAGATAGCGAAAGAGCGGCAGGACGAATACGGCGTGCGCTCGCAGCAGCGCGCGGCGGCGGCGCGGGCGGCGGGCAAGTTCGACGATGAAATCGTGCCGATCACCGTGCTTGCCGGCATCGCCGATCAAGCGACGGGGCGCATGTTCACGCAAGAAGTGACGCTCGCCGCCGACGAAGGCATCCGCGCCGATACGACGCTCGAAGGCGTGTCGAAGATTCGCACCGCGCTGCCTGGCGGCGTCATCACGGCGGGCAACGCGAGCCAGTTCTCGGATGGCGCGTCGGCGTGCGTCGTGATGAGCGCGACGCTCGCCGAGAAGGAAGGTCTCGCGCCGCTCGGCATTTTTCGCGGCTTCGCGGTCGCGGGCTGCGAGCCGGACGAAATGGGCATCGGTCCGGTGTTCGCCGTGCCGAAGCTTTTGAAGCGCGCGGGCCTGTCCGTCGACGATATCGGCTTGTGGGAGCTGAACGAAGCGTTCGCCGTGCAAGTGCTCTATTGCCGCGACCGGCTCGGCATTCCCGACGAGCGCCTGAACGTGAACGGCGGCGCGATCGCGGTCGGGCATCCGTACGGCGTGTCGGGCGCGCGCCTGACGGGTCACGCGCTCATCGAAGGCAAGCGGCGTGGCGCGAAGTTCGTCGTGGTCACGATGTGCATCGGCGGCGGGCAGGGCGCGGCGGGCCTTTTCGAAATCGTGTGAGCATTTGCGGCCCGGCGATTTTTGCTACGCTTCGAGATTCGTTCGATAACAGGAGTCGCCGTGCTACGTCACATCGTCATGTGGAAGCTGAAGGAAAACGCCGAGGGCGCGAGCCGCGCCGAAAACGCGCAGAAGCTGAAGGCGAAGCTCGAAACCTGCCGCAGCATCGTGAAAGGGCAAGGGCATTTCGAAGTCGGCACCGCGCAGCCGGGTTTCGATTGCACCTATGACGTCGTGCTCGTGTCCGACTTCGACGACAAGGCGGCGCTCGAAGCGTATCAGGTGCATCCGAAACATCAGGCGCTGAAGGACTTCGTCGCGGCGATCCGCGAAGCGCGTCAATGCGTCGACTACGAAGTGTGAGCGCGATGTCCTCTTCCGATCAACCTGCAAGCAACGGCGTCGCGCTCGAGAGCCCGTTCATCGATACGCTCGGCGTCGAGCTCGTCAAGGCGCAGGACGGCGAAAGCGAAGTGCGGCTGCCGCTTCGCGACGAACACCTGAACACCTGGGGCATCGCGCACGGCGGCGTCACGATGACGATGCTCGACGCATCGCTGGCGCTCGCCGCACGCAGCGTCGCGGGCGATGGCATCGGCGTCGTCACCGTCGAGATGAAGGTCAATTTCATGCAGCCGGGGCGCGGCGAATTGCGCGGTTACGGCCGCGTGTTGCATCGCTCGACGACGATGGCTTATTGCGAAGGCGAGATTCGCGACAGCGAAGGCCACTTCGTCGCGAAGGCGCTCGGCACGTTCAAGTACATGAAGCGGCTCGCGGTCGGGCGCGACATCGTCCGGCAGAAGATGCGGTCCGATCCGAAGGCGACGCCCGGTCCGAGCGACGCCTGAACACCATTCGAGCGAAGGAGGTTCAGCATGGCAGACGCACAGATCAACCGACAAATTCTGCTCGTGTCGCGTCCGCAACGCGAGGCGTCGGTGTCGAATTTCAGGCTCGTCGAGACGCCGCTTGCGCCGCTGAAGGACGGCGAAGTGCGCGTGCGCAATCACTATCTGTCGCTCGATCCGTACATGCGCGGCCGCATGGACGACGCGAAGTCGTACGCCGCGCCGCAACCGCTCGATGAAGTGATGATCGGCGGCACCGTGGGCGTCGTGAGCGAATCGCGCAATCCGGCGTTCAAGGCGGGCGATAGCGTCGTCGGCATGTTCGGCTGGCAGGAATACGGCACATCCGACGGCACCGGCCTGAACAAGGTCGATGCCTCGCGCGTGCCGCTTTCCGCGTATCTCGGCGCGGTCGGCATGCCGGGCGTCACGGCGTGGTACGGACTGAACCGCATCATCGAGCCGAAGGCGGGCGAGACGGTCGTCGTGTCGGCGGCGAGCGGCGCGGTGGGCAGCGTCGTCGGGCAACTGGCGAAGGCGGCGGGCTGCCGCGTGGTCGGCATCGCGGGCGGCGCGGACAAGTGCCGCTATGTCGTCGAGACGCTCGGCTTCGATGCGTGCGTCGATTACAAGGCCGGCAAGCTGCACGAAGATCTGAAAGCCGCGACGCCCGATGGCATCGACGGCTACTTCGAGAACGTCGGCGGCGACGTGCTCAATGCCGTGCTCGCGCGCATGAACGCGTTCGGGCGCATCGCCGTATGCGGGATGATCTCCGGTTACGACGGCAAGCCGACGCAATTGGACGCGCCGCGGCTGATCCTCACGCAGCGGTTGAAGCTGCAGGGCTTCATCGTCTCCGAACATCTCGATGTCTGGCCGCAGGCGCTGAACGAACTCGGCGAGCGTGTCGCGACGAAGAAGCTGCATTTTCGCGAGAGCATCGCCGAAGGGCTCGAGAATGCGCCTGAGGCATTTCTCGGCCTCCTGCGCGGCAAGAACTTCGGCAAGCAACTGGTGAAACTCGTGTGATGGATCGCTTCGAAGGCAAGGTCGCCGTCATCACGGGCGCGGGCAGCGGATTCGGGCGCGAGTTCGCGAAGAAGGGCGCGGCGCTCGGCATGAAGCTCGTGCTCGCCGATCTCGACACCGCCGGGCTCGCCGCGACCGTCGATGCGCTACGCGCGGCGGGCGGCGACGCGATCGGCATCACGACGGACGTATCCGACGCCGCTCAGGTGCACGCGCTCGCGCAGGCATCGCTCGACACTTACGGCGGCGTGCACATGCTCTTCAACAACGCGGGCGTCGGCGCGGGCGGCTTCGTGTGGGAGAACAGCGCGAACGACTGGCAATGGGTCTTCGGCGTGAACGTGATGGGCGTCGCGAACGGCCTGCGCGCGTTCGTGCCGATCATGTTCGAACAGAACGAGCCGGCGCATATCGTCAATACGGCGTCGGTGGCGGGCCTGCTCGCCGCGCCCGCGATGGGCGTCTACAACGCATCGAAGCACGCGGTCGTCGCGCTGACCGAGACGCTGCATCACGATTTGCGGCTGGCGGGCGCGTCGATGATCGGCGTGTCGCTGCTGTGTCCGGCGTTCGTGCCGACTGGCATCGCGGATGCCGAGCGCTCGCGCCCCGACGCGCTCGCCAACGACGCGCCGTACACCGCCTCGCAAAAGCTCGCGGCGCGGCAACTCACGCGGGCGGTAGAGGGCGGGAAGCTGTCGGCGCGCGACATCGCCGATTTGACGTTCGATGCGGTGCGCGAAGGGCGCTTCTATGTCATCACGCATCCGGCCATCATGCCGTCGGTGCAACTGCGGCTCGACGATATCGCGCAACTGCGCAACCCGACCGATCCGATGTCCCTGAAACGTCCGCGTTGATGTGCGCGGTTCGTGGCATGATCGTGTCCCTTTGACGCTCTTTCCGCCGATGCCGCTCAATCCAAAGATCGCGCAAATTCTGGAGATGGTCGCGCGCGCGAATCGACCGCCGTATCACACGCTCACGCCGAAAGAGGCGCGCGCAGCCTACGCGATGAGCGCGCAGATTCTCGATATCGCGCCATTGCCGGTGCACGCCATCGAGGATCTGCGGATTCCCGTGCGCGATGGCGCAACGATCGGCGTGCGCGTCTATCATCCGATCGAGCCGAGCTGGGCGCAGCCTTCTCCGGGGCTTCTTTATTTTCACGGCGGCGGCTTCACCGTCGGCAGCGTGGCGACGCACGACGCGCTGTGCCGCAAGCTCGCGCACGATGCGCAATGCGCGGTCGTATCGGTGGATTACCGGCTCGCGCCGGAGCACAAGTTTCCCGTCGCCGTGACCGATGCCTTCGATGCGCTGCAATGGCTGGCGCGCGAGGCTCCGACGCTCGGCATCGATCCGGCGCGGCTCGCGGTTGGCGGGGACAGCGCGGGCGGCACGCTCGCGATCGTGTGCGCGGTGCTCGCGCGCGATGCGGGCATCGACCTGAAACTGCAATTGCTGATCTATCCTGGCACGAGCGCGTGGCAGAAGAGCGATTCCCATGCGCGCCTCGCGGACGGGTATCTGCTTTCAGGCGAAACGATTCAGTGGTTTTTCGCGCAGTATCTGCGTGATGATCGCGATCGCGACGATTGGCGTTTCGCGCCGCTCGATGCGGCGCGCGGTACGCCGGATTTCGCGGGCGTCGCGCCGGCGTGGATCGCGGCGGCGGACTACGACCCGCTACACGACGAAGACACTGCGTTCGCGGCGAAACTCGAAGACGCGCGTGTGCCGGTCACGCTCAAGCGCTACGAAGGCATGATTCACGAATTCTTCAAGATGGGCGGTTTCGTACCGGAAGTAGCGGCGGCGCACGCGGATGCGGTGAGGGCGTTGCGGGAGGCGTTCGGGACGCTGTAGAAGCTGGCTCACCCATGATTAGAATCCGAATTATCGGCCCATGACCAGGAAAACGCCTCGCTCCTTCATCTATCTCGGCGCGCTGTTCATCTTGCTTCTCGTCGCTACATTGAATGTGTACAACCTCAATGAAGCATACGGCGACGGTCCGCCGTACTACGCGCGCACGACGAACATGGACAAGTGGACCGATCCTCTTCCCGCGCTCGTTGCGGTCGATGCCATTGCCGTCGTGCAGATCGCTGCGATCCTGTATCTCACACGAAGGAAACGCTGATCAACCGATCTCAAACGAAAAAGCCCGCTCAAACGCCCCCGGCCTCACGACGCGATGCGAGCCGTCATCGTCGCTGCGTTCCTTGATTTCCAGCGCTAACCCGAGCGCCGCCGGATTCACGCGCAAGGCCGTCGTGCTGCGCGTGCCGTAATCGGCCGTTTCGATGAACGCCGCCGACAGCACGCGCTCCCGCTCGATCGAAATCCCCGTCGATGGCAGATGTTCGTCGTTCGCGATGCGCGGGTCGCGCAACGTCTCGATGAGCACATCGAGCGACGGGCGTTCATCGGCGTGAATCAGATCGCACAGCGCCTCCCGCTGCGCGACGAGCTTCGGCCACGGCGTATTCAACAGGCTGTTCGACAAACCGTGCACGCCTGCATCGAGCAAAGCGGGCGGCGCGTCGGCACGATTGCCGTACCAGCCGAGTTCGCGCCGCAAGAAGTCGCCGCAAAGCAGATTGAACCCGTTATACCGATGCCCTTCGCGCGCCACGCCCTGCAGATAGTCGAGCGGCGCCATGCGCTCGCCCGCGAGAAAAGCGCTCACGAGCGTGCCGCGCGTCGGCGCATTCGGCTGCATGTCGCCCGGCGCGCGATAGTTGGTCAGCGCCGCGAAGCGCCCGTCGCGCGATACGCCGAGCCACGTCCCGCCGCCCGTCAGATCGCGGCCGGCGAGCACGTCTGGCGCGTCTTGCCACCAGTGCATCGGTTCGGCGTCGCGGCGAAAGAATTCATCGCGATTGGCGGAAAGCGTCAGCAATGCGCGGCCGTTTTCCTGCGACGCCGCGGGTTGCCAGTCGAAGACGATCAGACACATGCGCGCTCGACCTCAGGCGTCGGCCGGAAACGCGTAGGGCAGCGGCACGAACGTAAGCGCGGGACCATCGGCGGAACCGACATGCACCGAGCCATTGTCAAGCGCCGCGAGCTTGATCTCGACGAGACAATCGACGCCGCCATGCTCCGCGGGCGCGACGTTGACGACGAGTCCGCACGGCTGGCCGGGATCGTCCGAATGAAAGAGCTCCGCGCCGGGCGTCGCGCTCTCGACGTGCGCGAGCGCCGTGCGCCGCTTGATCGTGCCGCGATACTGGCTGCGCGCGACGATCTCCTGCCCGGGATAGCAGCCCTTCTTGAAGTTCACCGCGCCGAGCACGTCGAAGTTGACCATTTGCGGGACGAACTGCTCGACCGTCGCGTGCGTGATGCGCGGCTCGCCCGCGTGGATGTCGAGCCAGTCCCACATCTGCTCGGGCACGCGCTTGAGTTTTTCATCGAGTTTCGCGAGTTGCGCCTCGACATCGGCTTTCGGGCCGACCCACAGGAAGCGCGGCCGATGCGCCGCGTCCGGCACGCGGATCAGCGAACCGTGCGGGCCTTCGACCTTGACATGCACGCCGTCGGGCAGCGCATCGAAAATGCCGGAGAGCGCCGCGCGCACGTCGCCCGCGAAGCCGACGGCGGCCACTTCGGGCGTCGCGTCGGTGAGTTTCGCCTTCGCGCGCAGCACGAACATCGACAGGCGTTTCTGCACGGCCGCCTGCACGTCGTGTGCGATCAGGAGACGCACGGCGTCGGCGGTGCGCCACATCAGGAACGAGCCGAGGAGCCGGCCCTTGGCCGAGCAGTAGCCCGCGAGACGCGCGGTCGACGCGTCGAGATGCTGGACGTCGTTCGTAAGCTGACTGTGCAGGAACGAGGCGGCGTCCTCGCCCTTGACGTCGATCACGCCGAACTGGGTGAGCGGCATGTATGCGCCGGCGGTCTTGACGGAATCGAAGTCTGAAGCGGCGAGAGCGATGGTCTGGGAATTCATGAGTCGGCGGGCTGTCAATCCTATCGTTTGGGCGCGGGCCCAGGAATGCGGCTCTGGCGCAGGCGGCAAGTTATTATATTGGTCTTATCTCAAGCGTGTTTCGCATGTCCTTTCTGAAGAAATGCGTCGTGGCAGCGGTGCTCGCCGCCGTGCTCGCGGCAGCCGTCGCGGGCGGCGTGTACTGGTGGGCCAACCGGCCCATGGAATTGCCGACGCCCGAACTCGACGTCACCATCAAGCCCCACAGCAGCCTGCGCAGCGTGAGCGCCCAGTTGAACCGCGGGGGCGTGCCCGTCGAACCCGAGCTTTTCGTGCTGATGACGCGCGTGCTCGGCCTGTCCGCGCAACTGAAATCGGGCAATTACGCGTTCAAGACCGGCATCACGCCTTATGAGGTGCTGGAGAAGATCGCGCGCGGCGACGTCAACGAATATGTCGCGACCGTCATCGAAGGCTGGACGCTGCAGAAAATGCGCGGCGAGCTCGACAGCAATCCCGCGCTCAAGCACGACACCGTCGGCATGACCGACACGGACCTGCTGCGCGCGATTGGCGCGGCCGAAGTCGACAAGGCGTCCGCCGAGGGCCTGTTCTTCCCCGACACCTATCTGTTCGACAAAGGCACGAGCGATCTGGCCGTCTACAAACGCGCGTATCGGCTGATGCAGGCGCGCCTCACGGAAGCGTGGAACACGCGCGCACCGAATCTGCCTTACAAGACGCCTTATGAGGCGCTCGTGATGGCGTCCATCGTCGAGAAGGAGACGGGGCGCGCTGCGGACCGGCCGCTCGTCGCGGCGGTGTTCGCGAACCGGCTGCGCATCGGCATGCCGCTACAGACGGACCCGAGCGTGATCTACGGCTTAGGCCCGGCCTACGGCGGCAAGCTGAAGAAAAAGGACCTGCAGACGGACACTCCGTACAATACCTACACGCGCATGGGCCTGCCGCCGACGCCGATCGCGCTGCCCGGCGTGGCCGCACTGAACGCCACGCTCAATCCCGCCTCGAGCAACGCGCTGTATTTCGTGTCGCGCGGCGACGGCAGCAGCATCTTTTCCGACAATCTCGGCGACCACAACAAGGCCGTCGACAAATACATCCGGGGTCAATGAATGGCGCGCGGCAAGTTCATCACGTTCGAAGGCATCGACGGCGCGGGCAAGACCACGCATCTGGACTGGTTCCGCGAACGGCTCGAAGCCAAAGTGGAACCGGGCGGGCATCGTGTCGTCATGACGCGCGAGCCGGGCGGCACGCCGCTCGGTGAAACCCTGCGCGGCATCCTGCTGAATCAGCCGATGGACCTCGAAACCGAAGCGCTGCTCATGTTCGCCGCGCGCCGCGAGCATCTGGCGCAGGTGATCGAACCGGCGCTGTCGCGCGGCGACTGGGTGCTGTCGGACCGTTTCACCGACGCCACGTTCGCGTATCAGGGCGGCGGCCGCGGTCTGCCGCGCGACAAGCTCGAAGCGCTCGAACGCTGGGTGCAGGGCGGTTTCCAGCCCGATCTGACCGTGCTTTTCGACGTGCCGACCGACACCGCGAGCGAGCGCCGCTCGGCCGCGCGCGCGCCCGACAAGTTCGAAAGCGAATCGGAGGCGTTTTTCGAGCGCACGCGCAGCGAGTATCTGCGCCGCGCGGATGAATCGCCGCAGCGCTTTTTCATCGTCGATTCGACGCGCTCCATCGACGAGATTCGCAGAAAGCTCGAAGAAGTTATCGCAAGCGTTTGAATTCAAAAGAATCTATCGATGATCTATCCCTGGCAAACCGACGACTGGCAGCGTCTGCAGCAATTGCGCGCGCACTGGCCGCACGCGCTCCTGCTGCACGGAGAAGCGGGCATCGGCAAGCTGCAGTTCGCCCAGCATCTCGCGCAGGGTTTGCTGTGTGAAACGCCCGCCGCGAATGGCGAGCCGTGCGGGACTTGTCCGGCGTGTCACTGGTTCTCGCAAGGCAATCATCCCGATTACCGCGCGGTGCTGCCCGAAGCGCTCGCGGGCCTTGCCGCAACCGGCGACGCAGCCGACGCCCCCGCCGACAAAGCCGATGGCGAAGAAGGCAAGAAGACCCGCACGCCGAGCAAGGAAATCAAGATCGAGCAGGTGCGCGGGCTGCTGGATTTCTGTGGCGTGGGCTCGCATCGGGGCGGCTTGCGCGTCGTCGTGCTGTATCCGGCCGAGGCGCTCAACGTCGCAGCGGCGAACGCGCTCTTGAAGACGCTCGAAGAACCGCCGTCGGGCGTCGTGTTCCTGCTGGTGTCGGCGCGCGTCGACCGGCTGTTGCCGACGATCATCAGCCGCTGCCGCCAATGGCCGATGAGCGTGCCGCCGGCGAACGAAGCGAGTGCGTGGCTCGCGTCGCAAGGCGTCGACGATCCGGCGGCGCTCCTCGCGCAGGCCGGCGGCGCGCCGCTCGCTGCGCTCGCGCTGGCGAACGACGAGAACCGCGCCTTGCGCGACTTCACGCTCGCGCAACTTGCCGCCGGACCGAATTGCGATGCCTTCGCGTGCGGCGAAAACCTGCAGAAGCTGCCGGTGCCGCTCGTGCTCGGCTGGTTGCAGCGCTGGCTTTACGATCTGCTCGCGCAACGCACGGCTAGCCGTCCGCGCTATTTCCCCGACGCGGCGAAGGCGCTCGCACGTTGCGCGCAAAGCGCCGATCCGGCCGCGCTCGCGCGCTACATGAAGACGGTCACGCGGCAGCGCGCGGTAGAAAATCATCCGCTGAACGCGCGCCTCGTGTTCGAGGAACTGTTCATGGGCTATCGCGGGATCTATACGGCCTGAGCGGCCAGAGCGGCCAGAGCGGCCAGAGACCGTCGAGCCGCGCCGCAAGGAATGCATCAAGGAGCACCCGATGTTTGTCGATTCACACTGTCATATCAACTTCGAAGGGCTCGCGGACCGATTGCCCGACGTCCTCGACAAGATGCGTGCGCATTCTGTGACACATGCGCTGTGCGTGTCGGTGGATCTCGAGACGCTGCCTTCGGTGCTCGCGATCGCCGAGCAGCACGAAAACGTCTATGCGTCGGTCGGAGTGCATCCCGACCACGAGGATATGCGCGAACCGAGCGTCGCGGAACTCGTCGAGCTGGCGAAGCATCCGAAAGTTTGCGCGATCGGCGAAACCGGGCTCGACTACTATCGGCTGGAAGGGCGCAGCATCGCCGACATGGAATGGCAGCGCGAACGCTTTCGCACGCATATCCGCGCCGCGCACGCGACGGGCAAGCCGCTCATCATCCACACGCGGTCGTCGTCGGACGACACCTTGCGCATCATGCAGGAAGAGCGCGCGGACGTGCCGGGCGGCGTCATGCATTGCTTCACCGAACCGTGGGAGATCGCCGAACGGGCGCTCGCGCAGAATTTTCATATCTCGCTGTCGGGCATCGTCACGTTCAAGAAGGCAACCGATGTGCAGGACGTCGCGCGGCGCGTGCCGATCGAGCGCCTGCTCATCGAAACCGATTCGCCGTACCTCGCGCCGGTGCCGTATCGCGGCAAGCCGAATGAACCTGCGTACGTGAGTTATGTCGGACGTTTCATCGCGCAGTTGCGCGAGCAGCCGGAAGAGGCCGTCGCGCAGGCGACCACCGACAACTTCTTCCGGCTCTTCAAGATCGCGCGGCCAGTCTGAGGGCGGCCGGCCCGCGCGCAAAAAAACTGTTTCAAGGCAATTCGAAGGTCACTTATGAACACTTCCCCGATGGTTTCCACTCTGAACACGACGCGCGGTGCGCGCAAGGGCACGGCCGTGCGCGGACTCGTCGCCGGCGCGCTGCTGGCGGCCTGCGCGATCGCTCAGCCGGTCTGGGCCGCGTCCGTGGACTCGCTCATCAAGGCGGTCAAGTTCGACGACGTATCGGCGGTCAAGAAGCAGCTCGCGCAGGGCGCGGACCCGAACACCGTCGACAACACGGGCACGCCGATCCTCGTGATCGCCGCGCGCGAGAAGTCCGACAAGGTCGGCCAGTTGCTCGCCGACAACCCAAAGACCGATCTCGAGAAGCTCGATCCCGCCGGCGAAAACGCGATGATGCTTGCCGCGCTCAATGGCGACGCGACCTTCGTGAATCTGCTGATCGCCAAGGACGCCGAAGTGAACAAGAAAGGCTGGACGCCGCTGCACTACGCCGCGACCAACGGCCATGACGACATCGTGAAGATTCTGGTCGACCATTCGGCCTATATCGACGCCGGCTCGCCCAACGGCACGACGCCGCTCATGATGGCGGCGCGCGGCGGTCATCTTTCGACGGTCAAGCTGCTGCTCGACTCGGGCGCCGATCTGCGCGTGAAGAATCAGCTCGGCCTGACGGCGGTGGATTTCGCGCAGAAGTACAACGAGAAAGATGTCGCCGAAGGTCTGAAGGCGCGTCTGGACTCGATGCAACAAGGCGGCGGCGCTGCGCAAAGCGGCTCAAACGGTGCAAAATAACGGCGCGACATCAAGTCACGGGGCGAGCGCGGTCAGGCGCGGCCGCGCATCGCTCCGAACCCGTTGCTCCGACCAAGCCGCCGCTCAACATAAAAGGAAGACCATGCTGCGGGAATTCGTCCTCGCCTGTGCTCTCGCGACGCCCGTCTGTGCGTTCGCGTTTACCGGCAACGATCTGAACAAGCTCTGCACCAAAACGGATCCCAACTCACGGACCGCCTGCGCGGCCTATATCGAAGGCGCGGCGGACGGCATCTACAACACGATCGAGGCGATCGGCGGAACCTCCGGGCCGCAGGTCGGCCAGTACTTCTGCCTGCCGGCGGACGTGAAGCCGCAGCAGCTTACGGACGCGGTGCGCAAGTACATCGCCAACAATCCCGACAAGGCCGATTTCAACGCGACCACGATGGTTTCGCTCGGACTCGGCAAGGCGTTTCCCTGCAAGGCGGAACGCTGAGCATCTGGTGACGCCGGAGCACTGGCGTCACGCTTGCTGAACCAAGAGGCGACGGCCGCGCCCGGACGGCCATCGCCGCTGCTGTCTGCAACCTGGCGCAATATCGCGCAGCACCACGCATCCGTGCGATGCGACCGCCGTATCCTCCTCGCCGCTTTCACTTTCTCGAGGCTGATCCCGCGACGCTCATGCTCTCACTCGACCATTTCCTGAATCTTGCGGAACGTCCGCTCGGCACCTGGCCCGGCGCGCTCGTCGTGGCCGTCATCGCGGTGGCGTTTGCGATTGCCGCGCATCGCATCGGCGCGCGCATTCTCGTGCGCATCGCGCGTCCTTATCCGCTGATGAGCGTCGTGCTGCGCTATATCGACACGCCCGCGCTCATCCTGCTCATCATCCTCGGGCTCGGTTTCATGATCTTCGAGGCGCCCGATACGCTGCCGTTCATCGGCGTGCTGCGCGATGTCGAGACCGTCGCGCTGATCGTCGCGCTCACGTTTCTCGCGGCGCGCTCGGCGGGCGCGGTGGGCGAGGCGATCGTGCAGGCGCATCCGCTCGACACCGACGACAATCTCAACGCCCGCCGCATCCACACGCAGGCGCGCGTGCTCGCGCGCTCGGTGATGGTGGTGATCGTAATCATCGGTTTCGGCGCGGCGCTGATGGCGTTTCCGAGCGTGCGGCAGATCGGCGCGAGCCTGCTGGCGTCGGCGGGCGTCGCCGGGCTCGTCGCCGGTATCGCCGCGCGGCCGGTGCTCGGCAATCTGATCGCGGGCTTGCAGATCGCGCTGTCGCAGCCGATTCGCCTCGACGATGTCGTCGTGATTCAGGGCGAATGGGGACGCGTCGAGGAAATCACGGGCACGTACGTGTCGATCCGCATCTGGGATCAGCGGCGGCTTATCGTGCCGTTGCAGTGGTTTATCGAAAATCCGTTCACGAACTGGACGCGCAACAGTTCGCAGATCATCGGCACGGTGTTTCTGTATGTCGATTACCGGATGCCGCTCGCGCCGCTGCGCGAGGAGCTGGAGCGCATCCTCGAGCACGCGCCGGAATGGGATGGCCGTGTGCAGGTGCTGCAGGTCACCGACGCCACCGATCGCGCGATGCAACTGCGCGTGCTCGTCAGTTCGTTCGACTCGGCGCTGAATTGGGATTTGCGCTGCCGCGTGCGCGAAGGGCTCGTGAACTTCGTGCAGGCGACTTATCCGCACTATCTGCCGCGCGCGCGGGCGGATCTGTCGACCGACAAGGAAAGTCACGTCGATTTCGCGCCGCCGCTCGAAAGGGCGGGCACGGCACACGCGGCAAGCACGGCGAATACGGCCGCCGATCCGGTCGCGAGCCGCGGCGAGCCGACCGGGCCGGATCCGAAGGCGCACGCGGCGGCGTCCACCGCGCCGGCGCCGGCAGAAAAGACCTGACGGAAACCCGCGCGGCGTTTCCGGGTCGAAAATTTCGGGTTGATGCTGAGAAAGTCACGTTAAGTCACGTTAATCACGTTCGAAGAGGAAAAGGAAAGTCTATGAGCCGTCTCGTCGTCGTATCCAACCGGGTCGCCACGCCGACCGAAACCAAGGGCTCCGCGGGCGGGCTCGCCGTCGGCGTCTTCGGCGCGCTGAAGGACAGCGGCGGCGTCTGGTTCGGCTGGAGCGGCGACGTCGTGAGCGAAACCGTCGCGAATCAGGGACCGAAACTCGAACAGGACGGCGCGGTGACCTTTGCGACCGTCGGCCTGCCGAAAAAGGACTACGACCAGTACTACCGCGGTTTCTCGAACGCGATGCTGTGGCCGGTTTTCCACTATCGCAACGATCTCGCCGTCTACGACCGGGACGAGTACGCGGGCTACCGGCGCGTGAACGCGTGGCTCGCGCACAAGCTCATCAAGCTGCTCGAACCCGGCGACATCATCTGGGTCCACGACTATCACATGATCCCGTTCGCCGAGGCGCTGCGCTCGGCGGGCATCACGAATCGCATCGGCTTCTTTTTGCACATTCCGTTTCCGTCGCCGCAGATCCTGTTGAACATTCCGCCGCACGAGGAACTGGTGAAGTCGCTGTGCTGCTATGACGTCGTCGGGTTTCAGACGGAAAGCGATCGCGTCGCGTTTCACGACTACATCGTCCGGCACGCGCACGGCACCGCGACCCCCGACGGCCACGTCGAGGCTTTCGGACGCAAGCTGCGGACGAACGTTTATCGCATCGGCGTGTTTCCCGATGAAATCGCCGAGCAGGCCGAACGCGGCGAGGCGCGTCAGGACGTGATGGACCTGAAGCAGAGCCTCGAAGGCCGTAAGCTCATCATGAGCGTGGATCGGCTCGATTACTCGAAAGGACTGGTCGAGCGCTTCCGCGCGTTCGAGCATTTTCTGGAAAAGTCGCCCGAGTGGCGCGGCAATGTCACGCTCGTGCAGATCGCGCCGCCGACGCGCTCGGACGTCGAAACCTATCAGCAGATTCGCCAGAACCTGGAGTACGAAGCGGGGCGCATCAACGGACGTTACTCCGGGCTCGATTACACGCCGATCCGCTATCTCAATCAGCGATACGACCGCTGGAAGCTGATGTCGCTGTTTCGCGAATCGCAGATCGGGCTCGTCACGCCGCTGCGCGACGGCATGAATCTCGTCGCGAAGGAATACGTCGCGGCGCAGAATCCCGACGATCCCGGCGTGCTCGTGCTTTCCCAGTTCGCCGGCGCGGCCGATGAAATGACCGGCGCGGTGATGGTCAATCCGCACGATATCGTCGGCACGAGCGAAGCGATCGGCCGCGCGCTGGCGATGCCGCTCGCCGAGCGCAAGCAGCGCTACGAGACCAACATGGCGGCGCTGCGCAAGCACGATCTTGGCGTGTGGCGCGACAACTTCCTCGCCGATCTGCGCGGCGACGCCGAACGGTAGCCGTCGCCGGAAACGAATGTTTCCGTGCTGTAACAGAGCGATGAAAGTGCAAGAGACGTCCGGAACGGGCGCATCCGCACTCGATAATGGGCTTCATCGCAGCGGATGGCGGAACGATTCGTAAGGGCAAACCTCGTTGTCCGGCCTTACGATCCGCTGTCATACTCGATGCGCGCCGCGGCTGGCAAGCGATCAGCCGCACGTCGATATCCGCATGGAGACGAGAACGATGAGAATTGCCCAGATTGCTCCGCTGACCGAATCGGTGCCGCCGAAGCTCTATGGCGGGACCGAGCGTGTGGTGTCGTACCTGACCGAGGCGCTCGTCGAGCTCGGTCACGAGGTGACGCTCTTCGCCACCGGCGATTCGCAGACCAGCGCCAACCTGGAACCCGTGTGGCCGCGCGCGTTGCGGCTCGACCCGGCGATCCGCGACCGCATCGCGCCGCACATGCTGCTGATGGAACTCGTGCGCCGCCGCGCCGAAGAGTTCGATGTCCTGCACTTTCACATGGACTATTACTCGTTCTCGCTGTTCAAGCGCCAGGACACGCCGTTCGTGACGACAATGCACGGCCGGCTCGATCTGCCCGAGCAGCAGCCCGTATTCGATACGTTCAACACCGCGCCCGTAATCTCCATTTCCGACGCGCAGCGGCATCCGCTGCCGCAGGCGAAATGGGTCAGCACCGTTTATCACGGCTTGCCGGAGAAGCTCTACGTGCCGCAGCCGGTGGAGCAGAAGTATCTGGCGTTCCTCGGACGCATTTCGCCGGAAAAGCGCGTCGATACGGCCATTCGCATCGCGGGCCGATGCGGCTTGCCGATCAAGATTGCCGCCAAGGTCGATTTCGCCGACCACGAGTATTTCGAGCGCGAGATTGCGCCGCTGCTGGAGCTGCCGTATGTCGAGTACGTCGGCGAGATCAACGACAGTCAGAAAGCCGAATTCCTGTCGGGCGCGCACGCGCTCGTGTTTCCGATCGACTGGCCCGAGCCGTTCGGCCTCGTGATGATCGAGGCGATGGCGTGCGGCACGCCGGTCATCGCGTTCAATCGCGGCTCGGTGCCGGAAGTGGTGGACGAGGGCGTGTCTGGCTTCATCGTCGAGGATGAAATCGGTGCGGTGGCCGCGGTGAATCGTCTGCATACGCTGTCGCGCGAGCGCGTGCGCAATCGCTTCGAGGAGCGCTTCACGTCGCATCGCATGGCTCGGCAATATCTCGAGGCGTATCAGTCGGTCGTGCGCGCGCAGAAGCGTGCGCGCTTCAAAGTGATCGATCGCGCGACGACGACCTGACGCGCGACCCGACACGACGCGGGAAAAAACAAAAAACCGCCGTGTGGCGCGACCCGGAAGGCCCCACCACACGGCGGTTTTGCATTCGCCGCGAGGTAAAGCGCGACGCGCTCAGTACTTGATGCGCGACACCTTCGTGCCTTGCAGCGACACGTCGGCCATCAGGCCGGCGTTGGTCAGGACGATGGCCTCGACCGGTTTCGTGGCGGTGGTCGTGTCGATCACGCCGTTCGCGCCCATCTTCACCAACGCCACCGATGCATCCGCGCCCGCCGACCAGCCGTCGGAGTTGCGGAATTTGTCGAGCGCATCCTGCGTCATGAACAGGAAGATCAGCGCCTTCGACTGCGCGCCTGCCTGCAGGCCGAACGAGCCGGACGTCGTGCTGTAGTACCCGACGCTGCTGCCGCCCACACGCAGCGCACCCTTGCCGTATTGTGCGCCGACGATGAAGCCGGCCTGAAGCACCGACGGGAACACCAGCACGCCGCGCGCTTTCGCGACCAGCTCGCGCGAGCCGCCGACGGTGGCATAGAGACGCTGGATCGTGCTGTCGACATCTGCGTCGATGGCGCGGCGGTCATCGGCGGCGCCCGCGGCCGCTTCGCTGCCGGCGTTCCGGTTTGCCGTGCAGCCGGCAAGCGCGAGGCCACCCATTGCCAGCACGGCCGTCGACTTGAGCATGAAGTTTCGTCTTTGCATCATTGTTCTCCATCGTGGAATTTAGGAAACCCCATAAGAGCGGGAGGGTGAGGCACGCCAAGTTATAGCACAGCAAGGTGAAACCGCGAGCCTCGGCCCATGCGCCGAAAGCCTTGTCAGGCTTGGGTCTTCAGGCTCCGCAACATTCGGGCGAACAAGCCGGACCTAGCTTACTCCGAATCCGTCCCCATAAGCGTCAGGCGCGTCGTTAAATTACACAAATCTTTCGAAGCACACATCGTCTGATACAAGGTTAGACGAAGCTTTGACCAAACCGAAATGGAAACGGCGTTTTCGCCCGAAGTGCGGCCCAAGGCGAGCAGAATTTTCGTGACGCTGCCTTTAGGTCGTACGAGAAAACCGCTGAAGGAAGTAGCAACGACCGTACCCGAGGCTCGGTCACGGATGGGTCGTCGTTTTTACTTCGGCGGAGGGCGGCGCGGGCGTGTGTTGCGGACGGCGCAGCGCGCGCCGGATGCCGCCGATCAGCACGCCGAGCACGAGCAGGAACGCTGCGGGCACGATCCAGTAGCCGACGAACGCATGCCAGAGATAATCGGCGAGCGTCGCCTTGCGATGCGCGTATTCGTTGAGCGCTTCCTGATGCTTCACCTCGGTGGCGGCGATGGCATCTTCGGGACAACCGGCTGCGCGCGCTTCTTCGGACGTGCCGTGGCAGCGCGCCGCGGCGCCGGCCGCGCGTTGGGCATCGGTCAACTCCCAGCTGGCAAGCGACTTCTGGAGATCGACGTTGTTGTACGCCATCTCCTCGCGCACTTCGTTCACCGCGACGATCAGCACCGGCACGAACCAGAACGTGATCGCCACGAGCCACCGCCTGAACCAGCGGTTCTTGTGTCTCCATGCCATCCGATGCCTCCATGCGCGGCTTTTCGCCTCGCTCGAAACGGCGGCGGCCGATGGCGTCTTTCTTGTATTTCGTAAGGGGCCGCCTTCGCGCCATCTTATGAGAAAAAGACGACGGTGCGAATCACTAGCTTGGGTGCAGTGCAATATCGGCCGGTAGGGAGCGTAAATACGCAAGGGGCGCCGCGCGCGAACGGCGCGGCGTGCAGAACGCGAACGCAGGCGAGATCAGCCCTTGTTGCTGAGGCAGCTTTTCATGAAGCTCTTGCGGTCATCGCCTTTCTTGTCGCCTGCTTGGCTGTTGCACGCCGTCATCTTCTGCTGCTGCGTCATCGGCGCGGATGCGGCAGCCGGCGCGGCGGACAGACAGCTCTTCATGAAGGCCTTGCGGTCGTCGCCTTTCTTGTCGCCCGCCTGCTTGTTGCAATCGGTCATCTTGCTTTGCTGACTGTTGGCGGCGAAGGCGACGTTCGCGCCGAGCGTCAGGCTCAGCACGGCGATGAGGGCGGTGGCTCGAATGGTCATGTGACGCTCCCTGATTTGAGTGACGGTTGTTGTTCGACGGCGCGTGTCTGTATCGGCATGTCGCCCGCGCATTATGGCAAACACAATATGAACGGTGTGCGGGATAGGGTGAAATCGGGAGTCGCGGGAACGAGGCTTGCAAACGCCTTTCGTCGCCGGCGATCCGCACGACCGATGCAGCCGACGTATGATCGTGCGATGCATGTGAATGCGAAAGGAGATCGTCCATGTCCACGCCGCTGTCGGATCATTACAAAGGCTTCGAGATCAAGGTTCAGGCATTGAGGCGCGCGAAGGATCGCGACGAGCCGGACGACAGCCCGCGACACTTCGACATAGTCGTGACGATCGCGAAGAGCGCGCACGGCGAAAGCGGCCGCTCGGTGATGTTCGGCGTGCCCGATCAGGAACCGTTCGACAGTCCGATCGACGCGACGCGCGCGGGCATCGACTACGCGCGCGACATCATCGACAACAAGGTCGAAGGGCAGTCGGTCGAAGATCTCTGAGTCTTGTCCGCAGGCAACTGAAAACGCCGTCGAGCAGCCGTTCGACGGCGTTGTCGTATGTGCTGCACTACACGTTAGCCCGATTGACCTCCGGCGCCTGTCCAACGAGAATCGACGGCGAGCAAACGTTCAAACGTGCGCGAAAGGGCGTCGAAGGCATTGGCGCGCGAGCGTCCGGCGCGTTTCGATTGGCGTTGCTCGCGTTCGCTGCATCTCGCAAGACCAACAAACCAGAATAAGCATTGGAGATCCGCATGAACCGAATCATCCGCCGACGCGTCCTCACGGCTGCCGTCGCGCTCGCCGCCTGCACCGCATTGCCGTTCGCGTCGTCATCGGCGTTCGCGCAGCCGGCGGGCAAGCCCAAGGTGGCGCTCGTCATGAAATCGCTCGCCAACGAGTTCTTCCTGACGATGGAAACCGGCGCGAAAGACTATCAGGCGCACAACGCCGGCCAGTTCGACCTGATCACCAACGGCATCAAGGACGAGACCGACACGGCGGCGCAAATCCGCATCGTCGAACAGATGATCGTCTCGAAGGTCGATGCGCTCGTGATCGCGCCGGCTGATTCGAAGGCGCTCGTGCCGGTCATCAAGAAGGCGGCGGACGCGGGGATCATCGTCGTGAACATCGACAACCGGCTCGATCCGGACGTGCTCAAGTCGAAGGATCTGAACGTGCCGTTCGTCGGACCGGACAACAAGAAGGGCGCGCGTAAGGTCGGCGACTATCTCGCGCCGAAACTGAAGAAGGGCGATGAAGTCGCGATCATCGAAGGCGTGACGACCACGACGAATTCGCAGGCGCGCAGCGCGGGCTTCAAGGAAGCGATGGACGCCGCCGGCATGAAGGTGGTCGCGCTGCAGTCGGGCGAATGGGAAATCGACAAGGGCAACGCGGTCGCGTCGCAGATCCTGAACGCCAATCCGAACGTGAAGGCGCTCCTGTGCGACAACGACAACATGGCGATCGGCGCCGTGTCGGCGATTCGCGCGGCGGGCAAGGCGGGCAAGGTGCAGGTCGTCGGCTTCGACAACATCGGCGCGATCAAGCCGATGCTCAAGGACGGCCGCGTGCTCGCCACGGCCGACCAGTACGCGGCGAAGCAGGCGGTGTTCGGCATCGACGTGGCGTTGAAGGCGATTGCCGGCCACAAGAAGCAGTCGGAGCTTTCGCAGGTCGTGGAAACGCCGGTCGATCTCGTGACGAAGTGAGCCGGCGCGAAGCCTCAAGTTCGCGGCGGGCGTGCCGATAACACACTGACGAGCGCGAAAGGCAGACGGCGCGGGCACGCTCCGCGGCCTTTCGCGCGGGCTTCGCCCAGCCGTGCTGGATCATTCCGAGGATGCACAACCGAGCCTTGAAGCGCCCCATGACCGGACCGAACGATGCGAACGTGCTGACGGTGACGGGCATCGGCAAGACCTATGTCGAGCCGGTGCTGACGGACGTATCGCTCGATCTCGTCGCGGGCGAGGTGCTCGCGCTGACCGGCGAGAACGGCGCGGGCAAGAGCACGCTGTCGAAGATCATCGGCGGGCTGACCGATCCGTCGACCGGCGCGATGACGCTCGCGGGCCAGCCTCACGCGCCGAAGAGCCGCTCGGAGGCCGAATCGCTCGGCGTGCGCATGGTGATGCAGGAGCTGAACCTGCTGCCGACGTTATCGGTGGCGGAGAATCTCTTTCTGAACCGCTTGCCGCGCAAGGGCTTCGGCTGGATCGACCGCAAGCGCCTCGCAGAAGACGCGCGTCACGCGATGGCGCAAGTCGGGCTCGACGCGATCGATCCGGATACGCTCGTCGGCGGTCTCGGCATCGGGCATCAGCAGATGGTGGAAATCGCGCGCAATCTGATCGGCGATTGCCGCGTGCTGATTCTCGACGAGCCGACCGCGATGCTCACCGCGCGCGAAGTCGATCTGCTGTTCGAGCAGGTCGAAAGGCTGAAGGCGCGCGGCGTCGCGCTCGTGTACATCTCGCATCGGCTGGAGGAATTGCGGCGCATCGCCGAGCGCGCGGCCGTGCTGCGCGACGGACGCCTCGTGCATATCGGTCCGATGGACGCGCTCACGAGCGACCGGCTCGTCACGCTGATGGTCGGACGCGAGATCGGCGAGCGCATCGATCTGGGCGAACGGCGGATCGGCGATGTCGCGCTGAAAGTGGAAGGCATGACGCGGCTGCCGGCCGTGCGCGACGTGTCGTTCGAGGTGCGCGCGGGCGAGATTTTCGGCGTGAGCGGGCTGATCGGCGCGGGCCGCACCGAGCTGATGCGGCTCATCTACGGCGCGGATCGCGCGGACGCGGGCACGGTGTCCGTCGCGCGCAAAGGGCAGGCGCTGCGGCGCGTGACGGTGCAATCGCCGTCGGATGCGGTCGAAGAAGGCATCGCGCTCATCACGGAGGATCGCAAGGGCGAGGGCCTGCTGCTCAGCCTGCCGATCGCCGCGAACGTTTCACTGGGCAACGTCGGCGCGGTGGCTCGGCACGGCGTGGTCGACGCGCGCCGGGAAGCGGCGCTCGCGCAACGGCAGATCGACGCGATGCGGATTCGCACGTCGGGGCCGGCGCAGGCGGTGTCGGAACTGTCGGGCGGCAACCAGCAGAAGGTCGTGATCGGCCGGTGGCTCGCGCGCGACTGCTCGGTGCTGCTGTTCGACGAGCCGACGCGCGGCATCGACGTCGGCGCGAAGTTCGACATCTACGGGCTGATGGGCGCGCTCGCTCGCGAAGGACGCGCGCTCGTCGTCGTGTCGAGCGACCTGCGCGAGCTGATGCTGATCTGCGACCGTATCGGCGTGATGTCGGCGGGGCGCATGACGGGCGTGTTCGAGCGCGCGAACTGGACGCAGGACGCGCTGCTCGCGGCGGCGTTCTCGGGTTACGCGAAGCGCGAGGCGATCCTGCACGAGCCCATCGCCCCGGACGCGAAAGCGCCCGAAGACAACGTGGAGCATTGAATGAGCGAAGCGAATCTGCCCGCCGATGCGCCGAAGAGCACGAAAGGCGTCGGCACGCGTCTGGGCATTTCGAATTACCTGGGTCTCGCGGGCGCGCTCGCCGCGATGATCGCGCTGTTTTCGGTGCTGAGCACGCACTTTCTGACGTACGACACGTTCAGCACGATCGCGAACCAGATTCCGGATCTCGTCGTGATGTCGGTCGGCATGACGTTCGTGCTCATCATTGCGAGCATCGATCTGTCGGTCGGCTCGGTGCTGGCGCTGGGCGCGTCGGTGGTGAGCGTGGCCGCGCTGAAGTGGCACTGGCCGGCGTTTCCGGCGGCGCTGATCGGGCTCGCGGCCGCCGCGCTGACGGGCGCCGTGACCGGCCTCGTGACGGTGGCATGGCGGATTCCGTCGTTCATCGTCTCGCTCGGCGTGCTGGAAGGCGCGCGCGGGCTTGCGTATCAGATGACGAATTCGCGCACGGCGTACATCGGCGATGCGTTCGATTTTCTGTCGAATCCGATCGCGTTCGGCATCTCGCCCGCGTTCCTGATCGCGGTCGCGGTGATGATAATTGCCCATCTGGTCTTGACCCGGACGGTTTTCGGCCGATATCTCGTAGGGATCGGCACGAACGAGGAAGCCGTGCGTCTCGCGGGCGTGAATCCGCGGCCGTACAAGGTGATCGTTTTCGCGCTGATGGGCGCCTTGTCCGGACTCGCGGCGCTCTTTCAGATCTCGCGGCTCGAAGCCGCCGATCCGAACGCCGGCGCGGGGTTGGAACTGCAGGTGATCGCGGCGGTCGTGATCGGCGGAACGAGCCTGATGGGCGGGCGCGGCTCGGTCATCAGCACGTTTTTCGGCGTGTTGATCATCTCCGTGCTGGCGGCGGGACTGGCGCAGATCGGCGCGAACGAGCCGACCAAGCGCATCATTACCGGCGCGGTGATCGTGGTGGCGGTGGTGCTGGATACATACCGCAGCAGGAGAAAGCGGATTTGATCGAAGGGCGGCGCAGGCGGGCGCTCCGAACGGGGTGAAGCAACGGCCGGCGACGAGAGAAGGCAGCGGGCGGCAGCGGCGAACGGGGATTCATCGCCGCCGCACACAATGAAGCAGGCAGGGCGCGGGGAAAGCAGAGCGGCGCATGAAAAGTGGTCGCGCCGGACGCCTTACGACCAATAAGAGCAGTTGGACCAAAGCATAGCGAAGGACGATGTATGGCGACGATCAAAGACGTGGCAGCCATTGCCGGGGTGTCGTTTACGACGGTATCCCACGTAGTGAACAATTCGCGGCCGGTTTCGGCCGACGTGCGGGCGAAAGTCGAGCGGGCGATCCGTGAGCTCGACTACGTGCCGTCGGCGGTCGCGCGCTCGCTGAAGGCGCGCTCGACGGCGACCATCGGCCTGCTCGTGCCGAACGCGACGAATCCGTATTTCGCCGAGCTCGCGCGCGGCGTCGAGGACGGCTGCGCGAAGAACGGCTATTGCGTGTTCTTCTGCAACTCCGACGACGATCCCGCGAAGCAGCGCAACTACCTGCGCGTGCTGCAGGAAAAGCGCATCGACGGGCTCGTGATTGCATCGGCGGGCGAGGATTCGGTGCTCGCGCAATGCCTCGCGGGCGCGCGCGAGCCGCTCGTGATCGTCGACCGCAATATCGAGGGGCTGCAATCGGACCTCGTGCAGATCGACCACGAAAAGGGCGCGTATCTCGCGACGCGGCATCTGCTGCAGCTCGGGCATTCGAAGATCGGCTGCATCACAGGCCCCGTCGCGACCGCCGTTTCCGCGATGCGCCTGCACGGCTTCATCCGCGCGATGGCCGAGCGCGGCATGGAAATCGCGCCGAACGCGATCCAGCAGAGCGACTTTTCCGCGACGGGCGGTTACGCGGCGGCCTCGCTCCTGCTCGACAACATGAAGCCGACGGCGATCTTCGCGTGCAACGACATGATGGGCATCGGCGCGCTGCGTGCGGCGGCGGAGCGTCACATCAACGTGCCGACGGACTGCTCGATCATCGGTTTCGACGATGTCGAGCTGTCGCGCTACACCTATCCGGCCTTGTCGACGGTGGGGCAATCGGTGCGCGCGCTCGGCGAAATGGCCGCGCAGACGCTGATCGAGCGCATCACCGGCAAGCTGACGGGCACGACGCGCCGCCGCGTGGTGCCGCCGCGCCTCGTGCGCCGCGAATCGACCGCGGTAGTGCCCGAGTCGCGCGGCGCGAAGGCGTAACGACCGCGGTGCAGTAAAGGAACCAAAGGAAACGAGATGGGCGACAGTGCCAAAACCGGCCGCGTGACCGTGGTCGGCAGCCTCAACATGGATCTCGTCGCGCGCGCGCCGCGCCTGCCGCGACCGGGGGAAACGCTCGCCGGACACGCGTTCGCGCAGATGCCGGGCGGCAAGGGCAGCAATCAGGCGGTCGCCGCGGCGCGCCTGGGCGCGCATGTCACGATGATCGGCTGCGTCGGCGCCGATACGAACGGCGCCACGCTCAGAGGCAGCCTCGAAGCGGAAGGCATCGACTGCACGGCGCTCGCGACCAGCGCCAGCGCGCCGACGGGCGTCGCGCTCATCGTCGTCGACGATGCGAGCCAGAACGCGATCGTCATCGTCGCGGGCAGCAACGCCGAAGTCACGCCCGCGCGCATCGAAGCGCAGGAGGCGCTCATCGCGCGCGCCGACGTCATCGTGTGCCAGCTCGAAACGCCGCCGGACGCCGTGCGCGCCGCGCTCGCCGCCGGCCGTCGCCTGAAGCGCACGACGATCCTGAATCCCGCGCCCGCCGCGCGCAAGTTGCCGCCGGACTGGTTCCCGCTGATCGACTATCTGATTCCGAACGAACTCGAAGCCGCGACGCTCTCCGGGGTCGCCATCGAAACGCCCGACGACGCGCGCCGCGCCGCGCAGGCGCTCAAGGCGAAAGGCGCGCGCAACGTCATCGTGACGCTCGGCGCGCAAGGCGTGCTGGCTTTGCTCGACGGCGCGGACGACGAAGGCGTTCATCTGCCGTCGCCGCGCGTCGAAGCGGTCGATACGACCGCCGCCGGCGACACGTTCATCGGCGGCTTCGCGGCGGAACTCGCACGCGGCGCGGCGGCAATGCACGCAATCGCGTTCGGCCAGCGCGCGGCGGCAATCGCGGTGACGCGCGAGGGCGCGCAACCATCGATTCCGCACCGCAGCGAAATTTCAGCATAACTTTTCAATATTCATTGAAAACACGGCGCGTCTGACGCGCCGTTTTCTTTTCATACGAAATAAATTCCTCAAGTGCCGACACATTCGCGCCGTTTACATCGATAGCGGTCGCGCGATGTCCCGCGCGCACGCTGCCACGCAACGACGACTCCGCTCGCGAGCGGCATCAGGGAAAAATTCAATGAAAACAGCTTTGACGATCAAGGCGCGCCTCGGCATCTCGATGGCGTTTCTGGGGGCACTGCTCATCGCGATCGGCGCGTTGGGGCTCACCGGCATGAGCCATTCGAATCGCGCGTTTCAAGACACCTATTCGGTGCAGATGCCCGCGGCGATCGCCGTCGGCAACGCGGAAATGTATGCGGCGCGCGAGCGTCTCGTGTTCGATCGCGCGGCGCTGCTCGCCGGCACGCCGGAAGTAGCGGCCACGGTCGAGCGCGCGCGCATGATGCGCGAACGCGCGGACGGCTACTGGAAGCAATACCTGGCGCTGCCGCAAGCGCCGGAAGAAAAGCGCCTCGCCGACGCCGCTCAGGACCGGCGCCTCGCGCTGCAGGGCATCGTCGACAAGGGCGTCGCGGCGGTCTTGGCGAACGATCACGACGCCATCATCGCGAACGCCAAGGCGATGCAGGCGACGTACAACGAGCTCGCCAACGCCAACGACGCGCTGCGCAAGCATCTGACCGAAGCATCCGCGAGAAGCTATGAGGAGACGCAGGACCGCTTCGGATGGTTCCGCGCGCTGAGCTTCGGCGCGATCGCGCTCGGCATCGCCGCGGCCGCGTTCGCGTGGCTGTCGCTCAGGCGCGCCATCGCGCGGCCGCTCGAAGCGGCGCTCGGTCATTTCGAATCGATCGCCGCGGGCGATCTGCGCCGCGAGGTCGCCATCACGTCGCGCGACGAAATGGGCCAGTTGCTCGAAGGCCTCGCCAAGATGCGCGCGAGCCTGCTGACGACCGTCCGCACGGTGCGCTCGGGCAGCGAATCGATCGCGTCGGCGACGCAACAGATCGCCGCGGGCAATACCGATCTGTCGTCGCGCACGGAAGAACAGGCATCGGCGCTGCAGGAAACCGCGTCGAGCATGGAAGAGCTGACCGGCACCGTCCGCCAGAACGCCGACAACGCGCGGCAGGCGAGCGCACTCGCGGCGAACGCGTCGGAAATCGCCGGCAAGGGCAGCGCGGTCGTCACGCAGGTCGTTGACACGATGCGCGAGATCAACGGCAGTTCGTCGAAGATCGCGGACATCATCACGATCATCGAGGGCATTGCGTTCCAGACCAACATTCTGGCGCTCAACGCGGCCGTCGAAGCGGCGCGCGCGGGCGAAGAAGGGCGCGGCTTCGCGGTCGTCGCGGGCGAAGTGCGCAGTCTGGCGCAACGCTCGTCGGCGGCGGCGAAGGAAATCAAGGAACTCATCGACACGTCCGTCGCGCGCGTGCAGACGGGCACGACGCTCGTCGACGAAGCCGGCCGCACGATGAGCGCGATCATCGGCGCGGTGCAGCGCGTGACCGACATCATGGGCGAGATCGCGGCGGCGTCGGAGGAACAGTCGAGCGGCATCGAGCAGGTGTCCCGCGCCGTCACGCAGATGGACGAAGTCACGCAGCAGAACGCGGCGCTCGTCGAGGAAGCGGCGGCCGCCGCGCAGTCTCTCGAAGATCAGGCCGGGCGGCTGCGGCAGGCGGTGGCGGTGTTCCAGGTCGCGGACGGCGCGGCGCTTGCTGCTGTTCCGGCAGCATCCACGATGGCGGCGAAAATTGCACCGCGCGCAACGATGCCTGCGCGCGTTGCCTTGAAGCCGGCGAGGCGCGCACCGGCCGCGCCGTCGCCCGCGCCGAAAGCGTCCGCCACGACGGAGGCAAGCGGCGACTGGGAGACTTTCTGAGCGCGACAGACGGCGCTTAAGGCCCGAATGCGCGCGAGTGCACACGCGCGCGACCAACGTCGATCCGGTAACCCGTACACTGGTGGGTGCCTCACCGCTCACACGAGGATATCGACATGACCGGATCGACACTCGCCGCGAAGCTCGCGGACGCCCGCCGCCGGCATCAGCTGATCGACACGCTGGCGCCGGCCGACATACCTGCGGATGCGCCCACCGCCTACGCGATCCAGCACGAGATGCTGAGAGAGGCGGATGCGCGCATCGGCGCCTGGAAGATCGGCGCGCGCGCACCCGACGCGCTCGCCACGGGCGCGCCCATCGACGCCGCGCTCGTCCATGTTTCGCCCGCGCGCCTACCTTTTCAATCGTTTTTCCGCGTGCTCGTGGAACTCGAAGTCGCGTTCCGCTTTTCCTATGCGCTGCCCGCGCGACCCGACCCTTACACACGCGAGGAAGTATTCGACGCGATCGGCGGCATCGCGGTCGCGCTCGAAGTCGTCGACAGCCGTTTCGCTCAATGGCCCAATCTCGATCCGCTGGCCCAGCTCGCGGATTCGCAGAATAACGGCGCGCTCGTCGTATCGGGCATGGAACCTTACGACGTCGTCGCGCCGGGCTTCGACTTTCTGACGCCGCGACTGGAATTCACCCTCGACGGCGTGTCGATCGCACCGGCCGCGCTCGGCAATCCCGCGGGCGATCCGCGCGAATTGCTGCCGTGGCTCGTCAACCATTGTTCTCGCATGGGTTTGACGGTCGAGCCGTTCTGGACCATTACAACAGGTTCCTATACGGGCGCGTATCGCGTCGATGGACCGGGCATGCTGCATGGTGCGATCGATCGCATCGGCGAACTGGAATTGGTGCTCGCATGATGTTCGGATGCGCCGCACCGGGAACGATTATTGATGATGTCGCACGCGCATCGTCTTTATCGGATGCGTGCATCTCTTGAGCGCTTGTCCACGTAACCAAGGATGTGAGGCGCACGTCGCATTGGCGGACGGAAGCAGTAGATAAGTAGCGAAGAGCGCGGGGAAGCGAACAGGCAGGGACCATGTCGCGCAAGAGGATAGCGACATTGGGATGAACATTGTAGGTGAACGAAAATAGCGCACCAAGCTAGGAATTCTTCGAAGCAAATGAACAACGCAAGTGCGTGAAAAAAAATTCGAAAGGGTTTAGGATGATTTCAAGCGATGTCGTTTCGATTACGCGCGTTGCGCACGGCATAGCTTTCTGACTTCGGCGAGGAGGTAGCATGGATATCTACAGCAGTTTCGCGACGCGCTTCGAAAAAACTCGCGAGGAGGAATTCTCGCTCGAAGAGTATCTCGCGCTCTGCAAAGAAGATCCTGCCACATATGCAACAGCGGGCGAACGCATGTTGACGGCCATCGGGGAACCGGAGATGGTCGACACTCGGCTCGACCCGCGTTTATCGCGTGTGTTTGCAAACAAGGTCATCAAGGTGTATCCGGCATTCCGCGAGTTCTACGGAATGGAGGAAGTGATCGAGAACGTCGTGTCCTACTTCCGGCACGCGGCGCAGGGTCTCGAAGAGAAGAAGCAGATCCTTTATCTGCTGGGTCCGGTGGGCGGCGGCAAGTCGTCGATCGCCGAACGACTCAAGCAGCTCATGGAGCGTGTGCCGTTCTATTCGCTGAAGGGCTCGCCCGTCAACGAATCGCCACTCGGCCTTTTCGATTACGACGAAGACGGTCCGGTGCTCGAAGAGCAATACGGCATTCCGCGCCGCTATCTCAAGAGCATTCTCTCGCCGTGGGCGGTGAAGCGCCTGCACGAGTACAACGGCGACATCCGCAAGTTCCGCGTCGTGCGCCGCTATCCGTCAATTCTTCGTCAGATCGGCATTGCGAAGACCGAGCCTGGTGACGAGAACAATCAGGACATCTCGTCGCTCGTCGGCAAGGTGGACATCCGCAAGCTCGAAACGTATTCGCAGGACGACGCCGATGCCTACAGCTATTCCGGCGGCCTGTGCCTCGCCAATCAGGGCTTGCTGGAATTCGTCGAGATGTTCAAGGCGCCGATCAAGGTGCTGCACCCGCTGCTGACCGCGACCCAGGAAGGCAACTTCAAGGGCACGGAAGGCTTCGGCGCGATTCCGTTCGACGGCGTCATCCTCGCGCACTCGAACGAGTCTGAGTGGAAGGCGTTCCGCAACAACAAGAACAACGAAGCACTGCTCGATCGTATCTTCGTCGTGAAGGTGCCGTACTGCCTGCGCTACGGCGAAGAGATCAAGATCTACGAGAAGCTGCTGCGCAATTCGTCCCTCGCCGAGGCGGTCTGCGCACCGGGCACGCTCAAGATGATGGCGCAGATGGCCGTGCTCACGCGTCTGCACGAACCGGAGAACTCGAGCCTCTTCTCGAAGATGCAGGTCTACGACGGTGAGAACCTGAAGGACACGGACCCGAAAGCGAAGTCGTATCAGGAGTATCGCGATTACGCGGGTGTCGATGAAGGCATGACGGGTGTGTCCACGCGTTTCGCGTTCAAGATCCTGTCGCGTGTGTTCAACTTCGATTCGAGCGAGGTCGCGGCGAATCCGGTGCATCTCATGTACGTGCTCGAACAGCAGATCGAGCGCGAGCAGTTCCCGCCGGAAACGGAGCAGAAGTATCTGTCGTTCATCAAGGACGTGCTCGCGTCGCGCTATGCCGAGTTCATCGGCAAGGAGATTCAGACCGCTTATCTGGAGTCGTATTCGGAGTATGGACAAAACATCTTCGACCGCTATGTGACGTATGCGGACTTCTGGATTCAGGATCAGGAGTTCCGCGATCACGACACCGGCGAGAGCTTCGACCGCGCGGCATTGAACGCCGAGCTGGAGAAGATCGAGAAGCCCGCGGGCATCAGCAACCCGAAGGACTTCCGCAACGAGATCGTGAACTTCGTGTTGCGCGCTCGTGCGGCCAATGGCGGCAAGAACCCCGCGTGGATCAGCTATGAGAAGCTGCGTGTGGTGATCGAGAAGAAGATGTTCTCCAACACCGAAGAACTTCTGCCGGTGATTTCGTTCAACGCGAAAGGATCGGCCGAAGAGCAACGCAAGCACGAAGACTTCGTCAATCGCATGGTCGCGAAGGGTTATACGCCGAAGCAGGTCCGGCTCCTGTGCGACTGGTATCTGCGCGTGCGCAAGTCGTCGTGATGTAAGCAAGGCAAGACGGGAGCCGGCGCTCGAAGCGCCTGGCTCCGGTCCCGCGCAAAGCGATAGTCAGGAAGTCCCTGCGGCCCGGGCGCGTGGATTGCAACCGGACCGCACAGTGGACAGTTTGCGAGACGAAAGACGCTGCGATCAGTCGAAGCTCCGCGCAGCGCCTCACAACCTCGCCAATAACGCGGGAGACTGGATGTGCTGCACCAAATCATCGACCGCAGGTTAGCCGGCAAGAACAAGAGCATCGCCAATCGCGAGCGCTTCCTGCGACGCGTCAAGAGTTACATTCGCCGCGCCGTTTCCGACGCGGTGCGCGATCGCAGCATCAAAGACATTCAAAGCACTCAGAGCATCACCATTCCCAAGAAGGACATCTCCGAGCCCTCGTTCCGTCACGGACCGGGCGGCAAGCGCGAGTACGTTCATCCGGGCAATGCGGATTACATTCGCGGCGACAAGATTCCGCGCCCGCCGGGCGGCGCGGGCGGCGGCGGCAAGAGCGCGAGCAACGAAGGCGAAGGGCAGGACGACTTCGTTTTCGAGCTCTCGCGCGAAGAGTTCATGCAGTACTTCTTCGACGATCTCGAACTGCCGCGCCTCGTCAAGACGCAACTGCTCGCCGTGCCGACGTGGAAGAACGTGCGCGCGGGCTGGGCGGCGGAAGGCACGCCCAACAATATCGACGTGGTGAGATCGCTGCGCTCCGCGCTCGGACGGCGCATCGCGCTCGGCTGGCCGCTTGCATCGCAACTGCGTGAGATGGAGCGCCAGCTCGAACAGCTGAAGGAAGAGAACGGCGATCCCGAAGACATCGCCCGGCTCGAAGCGGATATTGTCATCATGCAGGGCCGGATCACGCGCATTCCGTTCATCGATCCGTTCGACCTGCGCTACATCAATCGCGTGAAGCAGCCGACGCCGTCGAGCAAGGCCGTGATGTTCTGCCTGATGGACGTCTCCGGTTCGATGGACGAGCAACGCAAGGATTTGTCCAAGCGCTTCTTCATCCTTTTGTATCTGTTCCTGCAGCGGAACTACGAGAAGATCGAAGTCGTGTTCATCCGGCACCATACGCGCGCGGAAGAAGTGGACGAAGACACGTTCTTCCATTCGACGGAAAGCGGCGGCACGGTTGTGTCGAGCGCGCTCGAACTGATGAAGAAGATCATGGACGAGCGTTATTCGCCGACTGAATGGAACATTTACGGCGCGCAGGCATCGGACGGCGACAACTGGACGGACGACTCGCCCAAGTGCCGCAAGCTGCTCGCGGAAGACATCCTGCCGAAGGTCCGGTATTTTGCCTATATTCAAGTTGCGCCGGAGGAGCAGAATCTCTGGTTGGAGTATGCTCAGCTTGCGATGGGCGCGCCTGAACTCGCCATGAAGAAGGTCGATTCGGCGGCGGACATCTATCCGGTGTTCCGCGAGCTGTTCGAAAAGCAGCAGGCGGCCGCATGACGACGCGGCATTTGCACAACGAGACGCGTGGGTATCAGCTGGAAGGCACGGACGATCGTGTGGATTCCCAGCTCGAATCAGAGGCCAGGCAACGCAAGGCGTCCGCGAAAGCAGACGGCGCGCACGAGGAAGGCAGAATGAATGTATCGGAGAAGCGGCGACCGCTGCCGTGCCCGTCGGACTGGAGCGTCGAACTGATCGAGGAGTACGACGCCGAGATATCGCGCGTCGCGAACCGTTATGGTCTCGACACCTATCCGATCCAACTGGAAATCATCAGCTCCGAGCAGATGATGGATGCGTATGCGTCCGTCGGCATGCCAGTGAATTATCGCCACTGGTCGTTCGGCAAGCACTTTCTTGCGACCGAGAAAGGCTATCGGCGCGGGCAGATGGGCCTCGCGTATGAGATCGTTATCAACTCGAATCCCTGCATCGCGTATCTCATGGAAGAGAACACCATGACGATGCAGGCACTCGTGATTGCGCACGCCGCGTACGGGCACAACTCCTTTTTCAAGGGCAATTATCTTTTCCGCCTGTGGACGGACGCGCACGCGATCATCGATTACCTCGTCTATGCGAAGAATTACATCGCGGAGTGCGAGGAGCGTTACGGGCTGGATCGCGTCGAGGAACTGCTCGATTCGTGCCACGCGCTGATGAATTACGGCGTCGATCGCTACAAGCGGCCGCAGAAACTGTCGCTGGCGAAGGAAGCGGCGATGCGCCGCGAGCGCGAAGCGTATCTGCAATCGCAGGTCAACGAACTGTGGCGCACGCTGCCCAAGGGCAAGGAGCCGTCGCCCGAGGAAACCGAGAGCCGGTATCCGCCGGAGCCGCAGGAGAATCTGCTGTATTTCGCGGAGAAGAATGCGCCGTTGCTTGAGCCGTGGGAGCGGGAAGTGATCCGCATCGTGCGCAAGATCGGGCAATATTTTTATCCGCAGCGGCAGACGCAAGTCATGAACGAAGGCTGGGCCACGTTCTGGCATTACACATTGCTGAACACGCTTTATAACGAAGGCCGTCTCGAAGACAGCTTCATGATGGAGTTTCTGCATTCGCATTCGAATGTGGTGTATCAGCCGCCGGTGACGAAGCCGTATTACAGCGGCATCAATCCGTACGCCCTCGGCTTTTCGATGATGAGCGACATTCGCCGCATCTGCGAAAACCCGACGGACGAGGATCGCGAATGGTTCCCGGAACTCGCGGGAAGCGACTGGCTGGAATCGCTGCATTATGCGATGCGCAACTTCAAGGACGAGAGCTTTATCGCGCAGTATCTGTCGCCGCATCTGATCCGGGAAATGCGTCTGTTCTCGATTCTCGATGACGATATGCGCGATGCGCTGGAAGTGTCGGCCATTCATGACGACAGCGGATATCGTTACGTGCGTCAGGCGCTGTCGCGGCAATACGATATTCATCATCGGGAGCCGAACATTCAGGTTTATTCGGTGAACACGCGTGGGGATCGCAGCCTGACGCTGCGGCATTTCATGACGGATAACCGCCATCTCGCGAACGATAGCGACGAAGTGCTCAAGCACATGGCGCGCTTGTGGCAATTCGACGTTTATCTGGAAAGCGTCGATGAAAACGGAACGGTGAGGAAGCGGTTCGAATGCCGGTATACGGCGCCGAGTACGCGCTGACATCACCTCCGACAGTTATCTGAACAACGCGCGCCGTCTTGAAAGGACGGCGCGTTTTTTTTTGCTCAGACGTCGCTTCGCATGGATCGCAGTCAGCCACGAATTAAGAGGATTCGTCTAAACAATCTGCGCTACATGACTGAGAATTGTCCGCAGGAGGATCGAACCATGGCGGACAATTCAGCACCCAGTTTTGATAAATGGCGCGACGGAATAAGTGCAGCGGTTGGGGATGATAGATGGAACAGTTGGGACGATGAAGTTCAGCTGGCGGTCAGCGAATTCAATCATCACCTGATCGGAAACGCGGGATATCGACCGCTCGATTGGCGGATCATCAAGGCAATGACATGGGTCGAATCCGGCGCCAACAGTTCCGAATGGAAAAAGAAGCCGATGCAAATAGGTGTAGCAGGAGATCCGGGGCTGTCAGCGCTGCTCTCTGCCAAGGAAGGTGGAGACTTGATTCTGCCGCCAGCATGGAAGTCCCGCCTCACGGTCGCGTCGGTCAGAGCAGACCCCCTTCATAACATTCGGGCGGGAGTGGGTTATCTGCTCATGCGTTCGGCAAGATTCGAGTACCGAAGTGTGCTGGACGGCGATTCCAGAACGTTCGATGTAACCGTCAAGGCTGGCGATAGCCTCGAAAAGGTCGCAAAGGCGCAGGGGAGTACGGTCGATGTGCTCAAAAGCCTGAATCCGGCAGCGAATATCCTGCGCTCGGGTCAAATCTTAAAGTGCCGAAAGGCATCGATCGGACAAGTCATCACTGGCTGGCGACCGATAAACTCAGCCATGATTGCGAATCGCTATAACGGCGGTGGGGACAGCGAGTACGCAAAAAAATTCGACTACGTCTGGACCATTATTGCGCGATGAAGAATGAGAAGGCCATGAGTACGTTAAGGCGCGTCGGCGTGAGTCTAATAGCCTGCTTTCCATTTTTCGGTCATGCAAATTCAGTGTTGAGCGAAAAGGAACTACGCGCACAATGCAGTTCACTCCACTTTTCGCAGGTGCACGTGCGCGCGTGCCTGGAGGAAAAAGCAAATCAGAGCGAACGCGATTTGAAACAGGCCGAACAGAATGCTATCAGCGCGCTCGCGCAGTGGGATGAAGACGACAGATTCAGCCGCGCGGCCCGAGCGGGTCTCTCAACGTCGAATAAGTCGTTCACCCAGTATCGTGAGGCTCAATGCAAATTCTCAGCGTCACTCAATGGTGGGGCCGCAGGGAATTCTCACGAGATCAGGCGACTCGCGTGCATCGCAGAACTCAACAGCAGACGCGCAGAACAACTGCGCAGCGCAGCGTCGGAACTACCTTCGAAGTAACCGGGGTACGTGGCATGGCAGCGCGCCAATGCTGCGAGACGACCACTACGCGCCGCAATTCAGATCGCCTTCAACTTGATAACCAGCGTGCGTTTCCCTCGTTCGATTGTCACCTCGCCGGTCGCGGCCGCGTTCAACAGTTCGATCAGACGGACGAACTTAAGCGTCGCAACCGACGTCCGCTCAACCATGACGACCCGATCGCCAATCTCGATGCCGCTTGCGGCCAATCTGCCGTCCGGTGCGAGTGCGGCGACCCTGTAGCGATCGCCAGCGCGCTGCAGGCCAGCGCCGATGATCGAGGGCGTGCTGTCTTTGGGCGTATCGGGAAGATCGAAGCAGAACCGGTAGTGACGGAAATCCATTTCGAAGCGGTCCATCTTTTCCAGCAAGCCCTGGCCGATACGAGGCGTTGGTGAGCCTGCCAGCACCGTGAGTTTCGGTAGCGCCTTCTGACCGATGGCGAATCCGGCGATCAAACCCTGCTGATTCGGCGTGAATCGATCGGTCGCATCGTAGGAAAAGGTCGTATTGATGCGCTCGAACCATTGCGCTTCCGCGATCGCATCGAACGTTTCCTGTGGCAGCGCGACATCCCCGTTGTCGCCCGTATCGAGCAGGAACGGCAAAGATTCGTCCCTGAGACGCAGTTCGATGAGCGGCGTTCGCTGCGCGGCATCCAGCGTCATGAACGCGCACTGCTGCCATGCATGCGCAGGTGCTTCGCCGGCATACGCGGAGAGCCGCCCGGCAACATAATCGGCTCGCCATGTCAGATTGCGCATCGACTCCATCCCGATGATGCCGTCGAAAGGCCTCTCATCGACGGAAGAAAGGCGCGCCATGTCACCGATGAGCACCGGTCCGCCCGCCGCCATCGACCAAGCGTCGAGACGGGTCGGCGGACTCGTGCCAAGCTCCATGCGCATCGTGTCGCTCGCCGTTCCGCTCGTGACGGCGCGGTCGCCAACGGGCTCCGGTAGCAGGCCGTTCCTGAGGAAAACCGCTTCGGCGGCCGGCGTCATCGGGACGGCGGCCAGCCGACCGCGACTATCGAGTACGTTCAGGGTCGCACCTGTATCCAGAAGGACCCGCACTGATTTGCCGTCCGCGCTGCGCGCCTCGAGGAGCCAGTGGCCGTCACGCTTGAGGGGAACCGAAAGCACCGGAACGTCGTCGGCCGCGGCGGGCATGTCGTCGTGCCTGCCGTTGCAACCGGCGAGCACCGCGCAAAGTAAAAAGCCAGTTGCCGTTGCTCGGAGTTTTGCGAGTCTGGGATCGGTTGTCATGCGGTACTGCCGGATGGTGGTTCGAAACCGCCACCATACAGACAGCCTACACGCCAAGACACATCTTCTTGATGATTCGTTACAGACGAGCAGGCCACGACACCAGGCAGACCAACGCGCGTCACTCGCCCCGGCCGCTCACCCCATCCTGCGAAAACAAATCCCAGCTCGCCATGAACAGCGCCGCGACGAGCGGCCCGATCACGAACCCGTTGATGCCGAAAAGCGCCATCCCGCCGAGCGTCGAAATAAGCACGACCCAGTCCGGCATTTTCGTATCCTTGCCGACGAGAATCGGTCGCAGTACGTTATCGACGAGCCCGATCACCACGACGCAGAACGCGACCAGAATCAGCCCCTTGACGATTTGCCCCGTCATGAAAAAGTAGAGCGCGGCGGGCGCCCACACGATTGCCGCGCCGACCGCGGGCAGCAGCGACAAAAACGCCATCAGCACGCCCCACAAAAGCGAACCGCCGATGCCGAGAATCCAGAAAATCAGCCCGCCGAGAAGACCCTGGACGGCCGCAACCGCGATGTTCCCCTTGACCGTCGCGCGCACCACGGTCGTGAACTTCGCGATCAGATGCTGCTTCGGCTCGGGATCGAGCGGAATCGCGCGCCGGATGCGCCGTCCGATTTCGCCGCCATCGCGCAGTAGAAAAAACACCAGATAAAGCATCACGCCGAAGCTCACCACGAACTGGAACGTGTTCTGCCCGATCGACAGCGCCTGCGTCGCGGCGAACTGGCTGATCTGCGACGCGCCTTCCATCAGCTTGCGCTGCACGCCGGGAATGTCGTCGAGTCCATAACGGCCGAGCAGTTGCTGCACCGACGCCGGCAACGCGTGCAGCACATGCTGGAAGTAAAGCCCGAAATTCAGCTCGCCGCTCTTGATCCGCGCGTAGACGAGGGCGATTTCCTGCACGAGCGTCACCGCGACGATCGCGAGCGGAATGATGACGATGAGAATCGCGGCGGCCAGCGTCGTCAGCGCGGCGAGGTTTCGACGCTTGCCGAAGCGCGCGGCGAGGTAACGCTGCATCGGCTGAAACAGGATCGCGAGAATCGCACCCCAGAAGATGGCGCCAAAAAACGGCAGCAGCACCCAGGCGAGCGCGAGCGTCACGACGCACAGCAGGATATGGAAGAAATTCTGATTGACGTTGTGGTTATTCATTAGCGGCCAGGAAACAAACAAAAGGGCGAAGAGCGGGGCGTTCGCGCTAGGGTTCGAGCAAGAATTCGTCCAAGGGTTCGCCGCGAACCGGCCGATTGTTCGGTCACTGCTGGAGCCGAACCGCTCGCGTCGACTAAAATCCGGCTTCCAATCCTTGCGGATCGCTTTCCGGGAACACGGCGAGCAGGCGCGCGAACGAGCCGATCGTTCGTACGCGGCGTTTATCCGCTCAACGCATCGAACAATGAATCCAGGCGTCGTCTACGCATTCGCGGCCTTTGCCATCTGGGGCCTTTTTCCGATTTACTTCAAGGCCTTGCATTCGATCGGCGCGGTCGAGATGCTCGCGCATCGCATGGCGTGGTCGATGGCATTCCTGCTGATCGTCATGACCGTGCGGCGTCAATGGAAGTGGCTCGGCCCCGTCCTGCGCGACAAGCGTCTGCTTGCGCGTTTCGCCGCGAGCGCCGTGCTGCTGTCGGCGAACTGGGGCATCTATATCTGGGCGGTGAACGACGGGCGCATCGTCGAGGCGAGTCTCGGCTACTTCATCAACCCGCTCGTCAACGTGCTGTTCGGGATGGCGTTCCTGCACGAGCGGCTGCGGCCGGTGCAGTGGCTCGCGGTAACGATCGCCGCGGCAGGCGTCGCGTGGCTGACGTGGGTGAACGGCGCGCCGCCGTGGATCAGTCTCGCGCTCGCGCTGACCTTCGGCGGCTACGGGCTGTTGCGCAAGACCGCATCGCTCGGCGCGCTCGAAGGACTCACGCTCGAAACGATGCTGTTGTGTCCCGTTGCGCTGCTGTATCTCTTTTTTCTGAATTCGCACGGCGGCAGCGGCTTCGAACATGCCTCGCTCAGCGTGAAACTGCTGCTTGCGGCGGCGGGGCCCGTGACCGCGGTGCCGCTGCTGCTGTTCGCGGCAGGCGCGCGGCGCATTCCGCTATCGATGCTCGGGCTCATCCAGTACATCACGCCGTCGCTGCAATTGCTGATCGGCGTCGTGATCTATCACGAGTTCTTCGGGCACGATCAGGTGATCGGCTATGGCGCCATCTGGACCGCGCTCGCGATCTACTCGCTCGAAGGCGTGGTTCGCGCCCGCGCGGCCCGCGTCTGAACGATCAGCGCAACGCGTCGCCGAAGCGGTATTCGACCGTCGCTTCATCGAGCTTCGCCTTGATGTCGGGATCGATCGGCTGATCGACGGCCGCGAGCGTCTCGTTCAGCTGATCGGGCCGGCTCGCGCCGATGATCGCCGACGTCACCGCCGGATTCGCCAGCACCCACGCGAGCGCCGTGCTCGCGAGCGAGCGTCCGGTCGGCGCAACGATTCCGTTGATCGCTTCGATGGTGTGAAATTCGCGCTCGTGCCAGTACCGCTGCGTATACATCGCGCCTGCCTTGCCGACCGCGCCGGTGAAGCGTCCGTCGCTCGGGGCGGCGTCGTAGCGGTGCTTGCCCGTCAGCAGTCCGCCGGCGAGCGGGTTGTAGGGAATGACGGCGAGTCCTTCCTCGGTCGCGAGCGGCAGCAATTCGCGCTCGATCTGGCGAAAGAGCAGGTTGTAGCGCGGCTGCACGGAGACGAAACGCGCGGCGCGCAGCACATCCGAGCGGCCGAGCGCGCGCGCCAGCCGGTACGCCAGAAAATTCGACACGCCGATATAGCGCGCCTTGCCTTGCCGCACGATGGTATCGAGCGCTTCGAGCATCTCGTCGAGCGGCGTGTCGTGATCGTCGTTGTGAAGCTGATAGAGATCGACGTAATCGGTATCGAGCCGTTTGAGCGATGCATCGATCGCGTCGAGCAGATGCTTGCGCGATGCGCCCTTGTGCCACGCGAGCGGCCCCATTTCATGCACGGCCTTGGTCGCGAGAATGTAATGGTCGCGACGGCCTTTCAGCCAGCGGCCGACGATTTCCTCGGTGCGGCCCGCGAGATCGTGCCCGCTGCCGAGCGGATAGACGTTCGCCGTGTCGATGAAATTGACGCCCGCGTCCGCCGCCCGGTCCATGATGCTGCGCGACACGTCTTCCTCGGTCTGCAGGCCGAAGGTCATCGTGCCGAGGGTGAGACGCGAAACGGTGAGACCGGTATTGCCGAATTTGCGGTATTGCACGGTTGCGCTCCAAAGATCGGTTGGACGGAC
The DNA here is from genome assembly GCF_023631165.1 of Caballeronia sp. AZ1_KS37. Taxonomy (NCBI): domain Bacteria; kingdom Pseudomonadati; phylum Pseudomonadota; class Betaproteobacteria; order Burkholderiales; family Burkholderiaceae; genus Caballeronia; species Caballeronia sp. AZ1_KS37. Next base: position 61,645 of record NZ_JALQDP010000008.1, read on the forward strand.
AGAATACTTGCTATGCCGCGCGCTTGCCCGCTGCGGCAGGCGCGGAGCGGCCCGGCGCGTCATCGAGATAGCGGAACACGACACCCGACAGCAACGTGACGACGCCCATGCACACGAAACTCAGCTTGAAGCCGGTCGCAGTCGAGAACGACCCCTCGAAGAGCTGCACGAGCGAGCCGCCGATCGACACGCCCAAACCGATCGCGAGCATCTGCACCATCGAGAAGAGGCTGTTGCCGCTGCCCGCGTCCTTGCTCGACAGGCCTTTCAACGTGACGCTGTTCATCGCGGCGAACTGCATCGAGTTGCACGCGCCGAACACGGCGAGAATCGCGATTTCGACGGCGAGCGGCAGCGTCGGCGAAAACAGCGCGAACGCGACGATCGACGCGCCCACGAGCGCCGTGTTCACGAGCAGGAACATGTCGTAGCCGTAACGCTTCACGAGCTGCGCGATCCAGCGCTTGCTGATCGTGCCGGCGATGGCGATCGGCAGCATCATCAGACCCGAATGCAGCGGGCTGTAGCCGAGTTCGAGCTGCATCAGAAGCGGCAGCAGAAACGGCACGGCGCTCGATCCGATCCGGCATAGCAGATTGCCGATCAGCCCGACGCTGAAGTTCGGCTCGCGAAAGAGCGCGAGCTGAAAGAGCGGATTGCGCTTCTTGCGCGCGTACGGAACATAAGCGAACGCCGACACGGCCGCGAGCGCGAACAGCGCCGCCGATACCGCGCCGCGATGCGTCTCGACCGGGCAATCGAGCGCGAGCGAGAACGACACCATGCACATCGAGAGCAAGCCGCAGCCGACGAAGTCGAAGGGCGGGGCGTCATGCACCGTGTCGTTCGGCAGGAAGCGCTGCACCGCATAGAGGCCGACCGCGCCGATCGGCACGTTGATCAGGAAGATCCAGTGCCACGAGAACGACTCGACGAACCAGCCGCCAAGCGTCGGGCCGAGAATCGGGCCGACCTGGCCGGCGACGGAGATCATCGCGAGCGCGGAAACGTAGGCTTCGCCCGACACGGCGCGCAATATGGCGAGACGCCCGATCGGCAGCAGCATCGAGCCGCCGACGCCCTGCAGCACGCGCGCGAGCACCAGTTGGTTCACCGAGTGCGCGTTCGCGCAGGCGAGCGAGCCGATTACGAACAGCGAAATGGACACCTGATAGACGCGGCGCGTGCCGAAGCGGTCGGCGAGCCAGCCCGATGCGGGTGTGAGCAGCGCCATCGTGAGCGTGTAGGCGACGACGATCGACTGCATCGCGAGCGGCGCGGCGTTCAGACTGCGCGCGATGGAAGGCAGCGCCGTGTTGACGATGGTCGTGTCGAGCGCCTGCATGAAAAAGCCCACGGCGACGATCCAGAGCAGTGCCGTGTGGGAGGAACCTTTGGTCATGTGGAAGCGGAGTTGCGGAGGGCCGCGCGCCCACGAAAGCCTTTTGAAAACAAGGTCGTTTGCGCGATATGTGAAATCTTAATGACTCCGCACGTCATCGGGAAGACCGCTAGCCGCATTGACTGTCATCGGAATATGCGATGACAATATCGCATGCTCAATCCAGTCTGGCTGACGACATTCGCGACGGTGGCCGCGTCGCACAGCTTCACCGACGCCGGGCGCCAGCTCGGGCTGCGGCAGTCGAGCGTGTCCGAGCATATTCGTCGCCTGGAGGAGAGCGTCGGGCGGCGGCTTTTCGTGCGCGATACGCATTCGCTCGCGCTCACCGCCGACGGCGAAGCGATGCTGGTCCACGCCCGCGTGATTCTGGAAGCGATGACGCACGCGCAGTCGCAGTTCAGCTCGCCGCGGCTGCGCGGACGCGTGCGGCTCGGCTCATCGGACGATATCGCGCTCGGGCCGCTGCCGAGCGTGCTCGCGGCCTTTCGCGACACGCATCCCGATGTCGAGCTGGAGATTACGATCGGCATGACGGGACGGCTCTATCAGATGGTCGATGCGGGCGAGCTCGATCTCGCGGTCGGCAAGCGGCGTCTGGGCGATGCGCGCGGCATGCGGCTTTTTTCCGGCCGGCTCGAATGGCTCGCGAAGCCGGGAACGGTCGTCGATACGAAAGAGCCGCTGCCGCTCATTCTGGTCTCGGAGCCGAGCGTCACGCGCGGCGTCGTGCTCGATTCGCTCGCGATGTCCGGCGCAAGCTGGCAGATGGTCTGCACGAGCAGCAGCCACGCGGGCTGCATCGCCGCGGCGCGCGGCGGTCTCGGGCTGACGGTGCGCTCGCATTTCCTGGCGGCGCGCGGACTCGCGCCGCCGGTGAATCGCGCCGACTTGCCCGAATTGCCCGAAGTGGAATTCATCGCGTTCGGCGCCAAACATCTGAGCCGTCCGGCCGAAACCTTGCTACAGCTTCTGGAAAATAGCGATCTGCGCGGCGAATGGGACGGCGAATGACATGCGCGGGCAGGGCACCGGACGCGGCCCTGCAACGACCGGCAGACCCGAATGGCTATCTGCAAACTGTTCTTATATATTGTGCGGCGTTTGAAGTAGCCACCTTAAAAGACGTGCTTCGGTTCTTCCTTTTCTTCACTTCCGGTTTGCCCGGCATCCGTGCGCTTCTCGCGGCGATCGCGTTCGCCGCGTGCTCGAACGCCCACGCGGCGACCTATCTGACGAAACACTGCGCCGATCTCGAAGGGAAAACCGTGCCCGCGTCGATCATCGGCTTGCCGACGCGCGGCGCGGCGATCGTTTCGGCATCGGTCGTCAAGGCGGCGGCGCTCGGCAACCGCAACGGCGAATACTGCCGCATTACCGGCTTCATCAGGGCGCTGCAGGACACGACGCCCGATATCCGCTTCGAAGTGAATCTGCCGAGCCGCTGGAACGGCCGCGCCCTGCAGATGGGCGGCGGCGGCTACAACGGCACCATCGTTTCCGGCACCGAGCCGATGTCCTTCGCCCCCGATTCGACGCCGCTCGCGCGCGGCTACGCGACCTTCGGCTCCGATTCGGGCCACGTCGGCAATTCGGGGCGCGCGGACTTCGCCGGCAACGACGAAGCCATCGTGAACTTCGGCTTCGGCCATCTGAAGAAAACCCGCGACGTCGCGCTCGCGCTGATCCAGATGGGCTACGGGCGGGCGCCCGAAAAGACCTATTTCGCGGGCGGCTCGACCGGCGGCCGCGAGGGCTTCACGGTGATCGAGCGGTTTCCGAACGACTACGACGGCGTCATCGCCAACGCGCCCGCCATCAACTTTTCCGGCGTGCGGCTGATGGGCGTGAAGATCGGCCAGGCGTCGTATGCGAAGCCGGGCGGCTTCGTCGGCCTTGCGCAGCAGCGGCGCGTATTCGAGACCGTCGTGCACGATTGCGACCGGCTCGACGGCGCGGCGGACGGGATCGTCAGCAATGTCGAGGCGTGCAGGAAACTGGAGCCGCAGATCATCGCGTCGCTGCGTTGCGAGAACGGGCAGCGGCCTTCCTTGCGCGACAGTTGTCTGTCGGACGCGCAGATCGACACGCTCGAAACCCTGCGCGACGGCGTCACCTTGCCGTATCCGCTCGCGTATGACGTCAGCGCCTATCCGGGCTACAACGTGTTTCAGGGCGTGGACTTCTCCGGCGCGCTCGGCCTCGGCGATTCGCCGACGCTGCTCAATCCGCCGACGTTCGCCGCGAACGGCTATCTGTTCGCCCAAGGCGATGCCTATATCCGCCACTTCGTCACGCGCGATCTCGCGTTCAGCTCGCTCACGTTCGACGTCGACACGCCCGGGCGCTTCAAGCAGCGCCTCGTCACGCTCGCGTACACCGTCGGCGCGATGAACCGGTATTACACCGCGTTCATCGCCCATGGCGGCAAGCTCATCGCGATGCACGGCCTCGCCGACGAAGTCATCAGCCCGAATCAGACGATCGCGTTTTATCGCGGGCTCGTCGATCGTTACGGAAAGGACAGCGTCGATGCGTTCATGCGGCTCTACATGGTGCCGGGATTCCAGCACGGCAACGGCGTGTTCATCCCCGCGTGGGACGAGCTCGGCGCGCTCGACGACTGGGTGAGCAACGGCATCGCGCCGGAGACGCTCATTGGCAGCGACATCGCGCCCGCCACCAACGGACGCACGCGGCCGATGTGCCGTTATCCGAACTATCCGCGCTATATGGGCAAGGGCAGCATCAACGTCGCGGCGAGCTTCCGTTGCGTCGAGCCGTGAGCATCGGCATCGGCATCGTCAGAATGCGTTGGCGTGCCGGTCCGACATGCGCGGCCAGTATCTCGCCAGCCAGCGCGACACGAGTCCGCGCTTCGCGACGCGATACGACGTGAGCGACACCTCGATCGGCTGATCGCTCTCGGACGTGAGCCACACACGCTCGCCGCGCGCGAGACGCACGACATCGCCGGGCTTCATCCAGTAATCGTACGGATCGCGATGACGCGTCAGCCAGATCGACGGCGCCGCCGCATCGCCGATGCGCAGTTCGGCGTCGCGCGTGAGCCGCCACGACACCATCTGATGCGGATGCACTTCGACAAAGACCACGACGCGCGCGCCCGATGCAGCAAGGCGCCCGGAAGCGACGCCGTGGCCGACGCCATGACGCGCGAAAACTTGCGATACCTTTTCCATCTCTGCTCTCCATGATGTGAGCCGAAGACGGAACCTTGCACGCAAAAACAAGAAGGCCCCGTCTTGCGGCGGGGCCTTCGGAATCTGTCTGCTTGCTTTTCTGCTAGCGCACACGCTGTCCCGATGACCCGCCACGGATGGCGTTCATGCGGTTTTTAATCGCGGCGATGGAGAAAAGGATGGCTGCGTGCATGTGTCGCAGTATCGATGGGCATGTTCGTGTTTGTCAATATCGAGATAGACTTGAACGCATCAGAAAACATTCGGAGGCTCGTCGTGGCTTATCTGCTACTCGTCGTGGAACCGGTCGAACAGCGTGGCCAGCGCACGGAAGAAGAGGGGCGCGAGGCGTATCGCCAGATGGGCGAATTCGCGGAAGGACTGAAGGCGCGCGGCGTGCTGCGCGCGGTCGAATCGCTGACATCGCTCAGGGATGCGGCGCGCGTCAGCGCAACGAACGGCGATGCACGCGTCATCGACGGACCGTTCGCCGAAGCTAAGGAGATGATTGGCGGCTTTTTTCTGATCGATTGCGAAACGCGCGCCGAAGCGGTCGCGATCGCGGCCGAATGTCCGGCAGCGAAATGGTGCACCGTCGAAGTCCGAAAAGTCGGCCCTTGCTATACCTGACACGCGCTTCGTGTCGATTTTCCTGCGCGCCGTTCGTCGTGGTATTGAAAACAGCGATCAACCCGGAGACCGCCGCCATGCACAAACAAATTTTCGTGAACCTTCCCGTTCGCGATCTCAAGCGTTCGATGACGTTTTTCAAGGCACTGGGCCTGAGCTTCGATCCGGCGTTCACGAATGACGACGCCGCGTGCCTCGTCATCGGCGAAAACATTTACGCGATGCTGCTCGTCGAAACGTTCTTCCAGACTTTCACCAAAAAACCGATCGTCGATGCCCACGCGAGCACCGAAGCGCTCGTGTGCCTGTCGTGCGAGAGCAGGGCGGAAGTCGACGATCTGGTTGCGAAAGCCATCGCCGCGGGCGGACGTGCGCCGCGCGCGCCGCAGGATCACGGCTTCATGTACGGCCACGGATTCGAAGATCTCGACGGCCATATCTGGGAGCTCGTGCACATGGATCCGGAAGCGGCGTGAGCGGGCGCGCGAAACGGGACAGCACGCCGGACGATGCCGCCCGGCGCGCCATCGACGCGGTGTGGCGCATCGAGTCCGCGAAGGTGATCGCGAGCGTGGCGCGCGTCGTGCGCGACGTCGCGCTTGCCGAGGAACTGGCGCAGGACGCGTTCGTCGCCGCGCTGGAACACTGGAGCCAACCGGGCGTGGGCGTGCCCGAGAAGCCGGGAGCGTGGCTCATGACGACAGCGAAGAACAAGGCGCTCGACCGTCTGCGGCAACACGCGCTGCACGCGCGCAAGCACGAAGAATACGGACGCGATCTCGACGCGCGGGAAGGGCATATCACGCCCGATTTCGTCGATGCGCTCGATGCCGCGCGCGAGGACGACATCGGCGACGATCTGCTGCGGCTCATCTTCACGGCGTGTCATCCGGTGCTGTCCGTCGATGCCCGCGCCGCGCTGACGCTGCGCCTGATCGGCGGACTCACGACGGATGAAATCGCGCGTGCGTTTCTCGTGCCGGAGCCGACGATCGCGCAACGTATCGTGCGCGCGAAGCGCACGCTGTCGGCCGCCCGCGTGCCGTTCGAGGTACCGAAAGCCGATGCGCGCGCCGCGCGGCTCGGATCGGTGCTCGAAGTCATCTATCTGATTTTCAACGAAGGCTATTCGGCGACCGCCGGCGACGACTGGATGCGACCGGCGTTGTGCGAAGACGCGCTCAGGCTCGGGCGCATCCTCGCGGAGCTGACGCCGGATGAGAGCGAGGTTCACGGGCTCGTCGCGCTGATGGAGATTCAGGCGTCGCGGACCAAGGCGCGCGTCGACCGGGAAGGCCGTCCGGTGCTGTTGCCCGATCAGGACCGCAGCCGCTGGGATCCGCTTCTGATCCGGCGCGGGCTTGCCGCGCTGGAGCGATCCGAAGCGCTGGGCGGTGCGCGCGGCGTGTATGCGTTGCAGGCGGCGCTCGCGGGGTGCCATGCGCGCGGGCCGAGCGCCGCCGACACCGACTGGCCGATGATCGTCGCGCTCTACGACGCGCTGATGCAGACTGCGCCGACGCCTGTCGTCGAACTGAATCGCGCGGTCGCCGTGAGCATGGCGTACGGGCCGGAAGCCGCGCTGCCGATCGTCGACACGCTCGCCGACGCACCCGCGCTCAAGAGCTATCACTGGCTGCCGAGCGTGCGGGCGGATCTGCTGGCGAAGCTCGGACGCAAGAACGAGGCACGCGCGGAATTCGAGCGCGCGGCTTCGCTGACGAAGAACGGGCGGGAACGTGCGTTTCTGCTGGAGCGGGCTGGCGAGATGGGATGAGACCGTGAGAGATGGGCTTCGTCCGATCGCGTCATTGATTTAACATAAGACAAATTATCGGCATTTTTGATGTTACGCCAAATTGGAATGTCGTGTTTTGGTCATCGCGCCGGGACCGACTCGAGCGAGTTTACCCGCCGGCACGCCACCTATAATCGAACGAGACGCGCCGCTATTTTTCAAAAATTGTCGGAATATCAACGCATTAATCAAGAATCCGAAATTTTTGTGAAAAGGCTTGCCGCCTGCGCGCCCGACGCTTCGGCGCACGCAATAATGCCGCCACCTGACTCGGCAAGCTCCCATGATCGACAGTTACCAACAGTTCCATTCCAGCCTGTATGCAGGCGAAATCGAGGCATGTTTCCGTTTTCTCGATGGTCGCTTCGCCGCCGACGGACACACCTCGGAGTACCTGCACGCGCGCGCGCTCGCGCATCTGCGAGGGGGCGAATTTCTGCGCGCCGTCGATATCGCCTGCGAGCTCACGCGCCGATCGAACACCTTCGGCTTCCAGCTTCACAGCCTGTGCGACGCGTGCGCGCATCTCGGATTGAAGGAAGTCGCGCTCAGCATGATCGAGTACGTGGGATGCAAGCCCGATGTCGCACCGATCTTCGCATTCCTGTGGCGCGTCTACGGCTGGCATTATCTCGGCTGCGACGACCGGGTTCTGGAACTGAGCGCGCAAGACGTCGACGAACATTCCGCCTATGTGCTCGGACATCATCAGGGACGCAGCGCGATGCGCCTGAACGGCATCGCGAGCGGCGTCGAACTGTTGCATCGCTATTGGTCATCGCACGAAGCGCGCCGCGTGCTGTTTCCCGATGTCGATATCGAGCATTACTGGTGCGGACAGCGGGTCCTGCCGGCGCATCTGACGATGACGTCGATCGCGTCGGGCCACGGCGATCAAGTGAACTGGGTGCGCTACGCCGGCGCGCTTCAGGCGCTGGGCGTGCAGATCGCCTACGCCGACGGCTCGGACCGGAACTATCGCTTCGCGATGCCCGACGCCGAATCCGCCCGAGACGCCGAAGCCATGCGCGCGGCCGGCTTCGCCGTCGCAACGGACGGCGCGCTGTGGACCGATCCTTTCGCGCTCTTTACCGCGCTTTTCCCGGTGCTCGGTTATGCGTCGTCGGCACGCTATATCGAGCCCGCCGATCCTTGCGCCGCCGATGCAATCGTCGATGAGATCCGCCAGCGCGCGCAGGGCCGGCGCTGCGTCGGCATTTTCTGGTCGTCGTGCGAATCGGCGAACAATTTCGCCAGCCGCAGCCTCGCCCTGCCTGATCTCGTCCCGCTTTTCGACAGCACGCCCGACATCCACTGGGTCGTCATGCAGCGCGGCTTCGAGCGCAAGCGCTGGCTGAACGCCCCGCGTTCGAATGACGTCGACCGCTTCACCACCCTCGCCTCCGACGTCACGCTGACGCAAAGCGTGAGCATCATCGACAGGCTCGATGCGTTCGTCGGCAATGATGGCGCGCTGTCGCACATCGCGGGGGCGCTCGGCAAGCCGTGCTACTTGTTTCTCAATCAGGTCGCGGAATGGCGTTACGAGCGCGATCCGCATGTCACGCCCTGGTATGCCTCGATGCGCCTGGTTCGCGCCCGCGGCCTCGGCGACTGGAACGATGTCGTGCGCAACCTGCAGGCGCTTCTGACGGCGCAAGCGCGCTGACGCGCTACACGATACGCAGTGCGAGTGTCTGCGGAATCTCGCTACGCCGCGTGAGCGCGCACGTCGGTGCATCGTGGCGCGGGCCGCGCACATAGCTTTCGAGCTGGTCGATGGCGAACTGCTGCTCCTCGATCAGATGCCGCACCATATCGCCGATCGAAATCATCCCGACGAGCCGGCCGCCCTCGATCACCGGCAGATGGCGAATCCGCTGCCGCGTCATTAGCGTCATGCATTCGTCGGCGCTCGTTCCGAGGCTGACCGACATCACCGGCGCGGTCATGATCTCGCATACGGTGGTCGTCCGCGAGACTTTGTCCTGCAGGATCACCTTGCGCGCATAGTCGCGTTCGGTGACGATGCCGCACACCGCGTCGCCCACCACGACGACGAGCGCGCCCACTTCCGCCCGCGACATCAGCGCGATCGCTTCGTACACGCTCGCCTCCGCGTCGATGGTGTGAACCGTCGTGTCGCGCTTTGCCTTCAGGACTTGCTTCACCGTTGACATTTGCCGTTCTCCTTGCTGTTTTGCCGCCGAATTACTGCCGATGCGCGTGACGCTCGCCGATCAGTCGAAGTCGAACAGATCGCCGAGAAAGGATTTTTTGCGCCGCGCATGTTCGCGCTTGCCGCGCGAATCGCCGTAGTGGTAACCGTCCTGCCGATGCGTGCGGCGCTCGCGATCGTGTCCGCGCTCGTCCCATTCGTCGCGCCCGGACGCTTGCGCCTCCGCGAGCGACGCCTGCGCCGCGCGCCGGATGATCTGATCGAGCTCGCCGCGGTCGAGCCACACGCCGCGACAGTGCGGGCAATAGTCGATTTCGATGCCCTCGCGCACGGTCATCAGTAGTTCGGTCGCGGGACATACCGGGCATTTCATGTCGTTTCCTTTCTGATTGCTTTCAATGAAAACAATCTAGCGGAATGGTACGCGTCGAAAAATAGGAGATTTTGAGCGCGTCACTTCGGGAAAACCGAACCGGATGATGCCCTCGCACCGAATTGGTGCGCCCGTGAAGGTCTTGAATCGGAGCGACTTGCGATCCATCTCAAAACCCCGCAAGCTTTCGCCTTGACGTGACGCGCACGCACGCGCGTCGGAACCGCACAACAAAGGCGACACCATGTCCGACAAATCGATGAGCGAAGAACGCCACGGCGCCGAAACCGGCGACCTGCTGTACCTGCTGCAAGGCGCCGACGACTTCAGCCGTTTCGTGTTCCCCGACAGCGAAGCGCTGTTCAAGAGCCTCGCGCGCCAGCAGGCGCCGCATACGCTCTTCATTACCTGCGCGGATTCGCGCGTATCGCCGGAAATGATCACGCAGACGCGCCCCGGCGAGCTTTTCGTGTGCCGCAACATCGGCAACATCGTGCCGGCTTATGGCGAGATGCTCGGCGGCGTGTCGGCGGTGGTGGAATTCGCGGTGCTCGCGCTCAACGTCCGGCAGATCGTGATTTGCGGCCACTCGGATTGCGGCGCGATGAAAGGTCTCGCGTCAGGCGCGGCCATCGCCGATGAAATGCCGACGGTTCACGCATGGCTGCGCAACGCCGAAGCCGCGCGCAGCGTCGTGATGGCGCGCAAGCTGGAAGAAGAACGCATCGTCCAGGCGATGGTCGAGGAGAACATCCGCCTGCAACTGACGCATCTGCGCACGCATCCGGCGGTCGCGGGCCGGCTCGCGCTCGGCAAGCTGCAGGTGCAGGGCTGGGTGTACGACATCGGGCGCGGCAAGGTGTCGATCTACGACGAAGCCGACAGCAAGTTCGAGTCGCTCGAAGAAGCGCGTCTGCGCCTGTTGCGCAAGGACGGGCGTTGACATCGGCACGCCCGGCTTCGCGGCGAGGCGTTGCATAGCGCTTGCTACCGTGATCGATGCCCTCTTTCTCCGAGTGAAAACGTCATGCCTGTCTACGATTACCAATGCGCGGATTGCGGCGCGTTCGAAGCCGTCCGCCGCATCGCCGAGCGCGACGATCCCGCGGCCTGTCCACAATGCGGCGCGGCCGCTGCGCGCGTGACGATCGGCGCGCCGAGCGTGGGCGGTTCGAGCGCATCCGCCGGCGCCGCCGAAGAAGCCGGCAGTTACGGCATGAGGCATCGCGGCGGCTGCCTCTGCTGCGGATAGGGCGCTTTGTACCGCGCGGGCACGGTCATTGCAAAGTCACCTCCCGTACGCCCCGCGCAGCGCGGGCGTATCATGCAAGACGACGTGCGCGGCGCGCAAGGCCGCACGCAGTCGTAGGCATCGACATCGCGGGCGCGTCGTTGCAAGTCTCGCGATGATCGCGCTCAACCGTGTTCCGAACGAAAAACAGGAGGTGATAAGGATGACGATAGAGTTCAGCGGGCGCCGTCATGTCGTGGCGGCAGCGCGTGTCGCGTTCGAGGCGAAGGTGGACGGCCGCGAGGTGTGGTGCAGCATTTCCCTCGATGCACTCAACGATCACTTCGGCAATAGCGGGACGTCGTCGCACGATCTCCTCTCCGCGTTCGAAGGCGGACGCGTGCAAATCGAAGACGCCGCCCGGCGCGCGCTCGAGCGCAACGGCGGCCAGTCGGTCGAACTGGAAACCAACGATTTCAAGGCATCGCGAGCGGTTTAGGCCTCAAGCGGCGGGCGGCGGCGCAGTGCACCGCCCGCATCAGTGGACGTAGAAACACTTCAATACGTCGAACATCCACCAGACCGGGCACGGCGTTCTGCAAAAGCCGTCGTAGCCCGCGGCGTGCAATGCATCGCGCGGATCCTGCTTGGCATCGGCGGCGAGCGCAATCAGCAACTCCACTTCGCCCTCCGTCCGATCGACGGTCAGCGCTTCGCGCAGCGTGCGCGCCGGCGCGTGGTCGTGCGCGTCGCCGATGAGCGTATCCACGAACAACACCTGCGGCCGCCAGTTGCGGATGAATTGCGACGCGGCCGCCGCATCGCCGATCTGCACGGCCTCGAAACCGCGCATCGCGAGGAGCAGCGCGAACGAGTCGCCGACGTTCGATTCCGAATGCACGATCAAGACGCGCCGCGGACTGGCGAGCGCCATCGTCAGCGGATTCCAGATTTCGCACCGGTCGGTGCAGAGGTCGTACGATCGTTCTTCCATGTCGGTCCGGCACGGCGATAAGCCTCTGCCGATATCAGCAACCCAGCAAGGTTGAGGCCCGCCGCGCTTCAGCGTGCGGCCAGCAGACCGACGATGAGCCCGCCGACCGCCGCCAGCGCAATCGATTTCCACGGATTGTCGTGCACGTAATCGTCCGTGCCCTCCTTCGCCTGCCTGTACTGCGTCGCGATGACGTCCTGCGCGCCCGCCAGCACGTCGCGCGCGCGCCGCGGCATCGGTCGCGACGGATGGTACTGACTGCCCTGTCCCGCGGCGTGCGTCGCGGCGGGCTGCGCGAGCACCGTCGGACTGTCGCCGCCTTCGAGCACATCGCCGTGCACGTGATACGGCGAATACCTTGCGGGCTTGTGCGCCTCGCCCGGCGTGAGCGGCGTCACGCTCGCGGCCTGTCCGTGCGCCATGCCGGGCGCGAGCGCCGCGTCCATCGCGCTCGCGACCGTGCGGCGCGAGAGCGGCGGATCGGCCGGATCGCCCCGGTCGCTGTTTTGCATCGACTGAATCGTGGATGCGTTGCCGTTTGCATTGTCCATGGCTTCTCTCCCGTTGACTGCGTCCATCGCGCTGCAAGAACCATCGTCCATCTTTCGATCATGCAAGAGTCGCACCGATCGGGCCTGCCAGCAACCTCGGCGTCGGCGGTCGGTCGAGCCGCGCGGCGCTTGGCAATTTTTCTCACATAACGGTGAGAAATGCTCGTTTGCGGCGGCATCGGCGCGCGCCTACGATGCGGGATTCCGGGAGCTGGGCGAGCGGGTGAATCGCGCCGCATCTTTCGTTTCACGCCGCGCCGAAACGTCGGCACGACGCACGCCGATACGATGGTTTCGCTCCCGACTTCTATCGCCAAGCCGCCATGAATCCCGTCAATCTCGCTCAACTGTTCGTTCTCGCCGCGCTCTGGGGCGGCTCGTTCCTGTTCATCCGCGTCGGCGTGACCGATCTCGGCGTCGCGCCGCTGATGGCGTTGCGCGTGGGCATCGGCGCGCTGTTTCTGCTTCTGGTGCTAGCGCTGCGCGGCAAGGCGCGGCCAGCCTTCTCGACGATGCGCGAACGCGCGTGGCCGCTCCTCGTCGTCGGCGTCCTCAATTCCGCCGCGCCGTTTTGTCTCTTCGCGTATGCCGAGCTGACGCTGTCGGCGGGCGTCACGTCGGTCATCAACGCGACGACGCCGCTCTGGGGCGCGATCGTCGCGTATCTGTGGTTGAGCGACCGGCTGACGCGCATGCGCGTGGCGGGACTTGCGATCGGCTTCGCGGGCGTGCTCGCGCTCGTCTGGGATCAGATGTTCGCGCACGACGCGAGCGCCGCCGCCGCCTCCCCGATGGCGACCGCGCTGGCCGCACTCGCCGCGCTCGCCGCATCGGCTTCTTACGGCGTCGCCGCGAGTTACACGAAAAAGCATCTGATGGGCGTCGATTCGCTGACGGTCGCCGCCGGCACGATGAGCGCGGCGACGATCGTGCTTCTGCCCTTCGCGCTCTTTTTCTGGCCGGCCGGCGCCGTATCGTTGCACGCGTGGGGCGCGGTGCTCGGGCTGGGCGTCGCGTGCACGGGCCTCGCCTACATGATGTTCTTCCGTCTGATCGCGGTCGCCGGGCCGGCACGCGCGATTACCGTCACGTTCCTGATTCCGATCTTCGGGATTCTGTGGGGCGCGCTCTTTCTTGCCGAGCGCGTGTCGATGGGCATGGCGGCCGCCTGCGCGATCGTGCTGGTCGGCACGGCGCTCGCGACGGGCGTGATCAAGCGCGTGCCGCTCGTCGGCGCGCGCCGGTCTCAATGCGTGAAGGAAAGCAAAGCGTGATCGGCTAATGCCAGTGACGCGCGAGCGGCCCGTCCTCTCCGGCGACGGGATCGCTTCGCGGGAACGGCAGTTCTTCCATCGCGATGCGTTCCTGCTCGCTGATCGCTTCGCGGCGGATATCCCATTGCTGCCCCGGCGGATAAGCCCCGACGACCTGAAAGCGCCGTCCGGCCGTCAGCAGGCAATGGCCGGTGCCGGCAGGCAGGACGAGCGCGTCGCCGGCGCTGACCGCGATCACGCGGCCATGCGGGCCGCCGAGAATCAGTTCGGCGTCGCCCGATGCGACGCCGAGCGCCTCATGAGCGGTCGAATGGAAGTGGTGATAGTCGAAGACACTGTCGCGCCACTGCGGCGGCCAGCCGTTCTGCGCGAAAAGCGCTTCGAAGCGCTCGGCGCAATCGGTGGCTTTCGGGTCGATCGCGCCGCGCCACACCAGGACGGGCAGCCGCGTGTTATTTGGCACCCAGCCGTTCGGCGGCAGCATGAAATGCTCGCAGCGGGCGTGTTGCGACAGCAAGCTTGCAGTTTGCTCGGTCATGTTGCGCTTTCTCCGAAAGAGTCAGAGAAATCGCAGCAACGCACGTTCCAGTCGGAATGGACCGCGCGTCAGCGGCCGTGCCAGTGACCGCCGCCGCCGCTCGAGAAGCCGATGCCGAGCGACACCGATGGCGCCGCGTAGTAGCCCGGTCCATACGCATAGCCATAGGCAGGCGCGTAGCCATAAGCGGGCGCGGGCGCATAGCCATAGGGCGGCGCATAAACGCAGCCGCCGAGCCCCGCCGCCGCCACGAGCGCGACGGGCACGATCAGCGAGCGCGCGAGGCGCGACCGGGTTCGAGTTCGAGTTGAATTTTTCATGATGATGCCCCGTTGCCGCCGGCTTCCGGCTTACCAGTGCCGATAGCCGTAATAGCCGCCGTGATGCGCGTACCAGTCGCGGCGTCCCCAGTAGCGATAGCCATCCCAGTAGCGGTCGCCGTGCCAACCCACGACGATCGCCGGCGCGGGCGCAACCATGACCGGCGCGGGCTGATAGGCGACGGGCGGAGGCGGCGGCGCGTACATGGGCGGCGGAGGCGGCGCATAGACGGGAGCGGGCGCGACGTACACCGGCGCCGCATAAACCGGCGCAACGGGGACCCCGAGATTGATGCCCAGGCTCACGCCCGCCACGGCGGCTTCGCAAGCGAGTCCCGCCGACAACGCGATACCGATCCCGACCAAGCCCTTGATGTTCATTTCGTCCTCGTCTGAGAAGGCCGACAAGCAGACCGCGATGCGATCCTGGATTCATATGCAGCCATGAATCCATCGTAGCCACGCCGCGTGCGGGCTGCGTTACAACGCCTGTAACAGATGTGAATCCTGAAACGAATGTGCGAAAAGCCGACGCGACGCCGCTTCGCCCGCGCAGGTTGCGCGCTGTTGCGCCGACGTGGGATAGTTCCGGCTTCGTCAAACGGATGCCTGGACGATGGACTTGTTGCGGAGCATGAGAATCTTTGCGCGCGTGGCTGAAGCGGCCAGCTTCACCGTCGCGGCGCAGCAGATGGACATCACGACGGCGCAGGCCTCGCGCGCGGTCACCGAACTCGAAACGCATCTGCGCACGCGGCTTCTGAATCGCACGACGCGCCGCGTCGCCCTCACCGATGCCGGCAACCGTTATCTCACGCGCTGCAAGGAAGTGCTCGAACTCGTCGATCTCTCCGAGGCCGAGGCGAGCAACGCCCAGGTTTCGCCGACGGGCGTGCTGCGCATGCATGCCCCGATCACCTTCGGCCAGCACTACGTGGTGCCCGCGCTCACGCGCTATCTCGAGCAGCATCCGCAGGTGCGCGTCGAGCTTACGCTTTCGCAACATATCCCCGACATGCTCGACGAAGGCTTCGACGTCTTCCTGCAAGTCACCACGTCCGCACTGCCCGACTCCGCGCTCGTCTCCACGAAGATCTGCTCGATGCCGAGCGTGTTGTGCGCGTCGCCGGGCTATCTCAAACGGGCGGGCACGCCCCAGCGCATCGACGATCTGAAGAACCACGCGTGCCTGCAACTCGTGACGACGTTTTTCCCCGTCGACCGATGGGTCTTCGAAGGCCCGCGCGGCCACGTCGAAGTGGAGCTCGACCCGGGCCGCCTGCGCGTCAATTCCGCCGATGCGCTCGCGGTCGCGCTGTCGAACGGTCTCGGCATCGCGCCGCTGCCGATGCTCGCCGCGCTGCCGTGGCTCGACAGCGGCGCGCTCGTGCGCGTGCTGCCCGAGTGCGAACTTCAGACAATGACCATCTACGCGATGTACGCGTCCCGCCAGTATCTCGATGCGAAGATCCGCACGTGGGTCACGTTCCTGCGCGAGTTCGTCGAAGAGACGCTCGCGAGCCAGGCCGCGTGATCGTCGGATAAAACGCCGCGTTCCTAATACGAATGGCGAAGAACAGCGCGTGCGCGAAGGTTCTCTAAACGCGTAGTTGCAAGCATGCTTCGGAACACTAAACTGCTTGATGGTGCGCCTGCATCTCGTCACGACGATGCGCCGCAACAGAAAGGAGTCGGCCGACATGAACAAGACTCTGCGCGCGAGCACCGCGTTCCCCGCGCGACGGCTCTGCATCGCCACGCTCATCGTCATGGCGTGCATGTCCGCGCGCGCGGAACCGAGCGGCGCGCGCGTCGTCGCGGGTTCCGGCTCGGTGACGAGCGCAGGCGCCAGCACGATCATTCAGCAGAATAGCGGCCGCCTCGCCATCGACTGGAATTCGTTCAGCACGCGCCCTGGCGAAGCGGTCACGTTCAATCAGCCGGGCGCGAATTCGATCGCGCTGAACCGCGTCGTCGGACCGCGCCCGACGGCCTTCTTCGGCAAGCTCGACGCGAACGGCCAGGTGTTCATCGTCAATCCGAACGGCGTGATCTTCGGGCCGGGCGCGCAGGTGAACGTCGGTGGATTGCTGGCATCGACGCTCAATCTGTCGACGAGCGATTTCATGAGCGGCCACTACACCTTTTCGGGCGACGGGCGCTGGCATCGGCATCATCATCATCACGAGGACGGCGCGGCGGTCGTCAATCTCGGCACGCTCACGAGCGCGCCCGGCGGTTATGTCGCGCTGATCGGCGCGCGCGCGATCAACGCCGGCACGATCGACTCGCCCGGCGGTTTCGCGGCGCTCGCGGCGGGCGAGCGCATCGCGGTCACGCTCGGCGATCACAGCATGATCGGCTTGTCGGTGGAGCGCGGCGCGTTGCGTGCGCTCGCCGCCAATCACGGTCTGATTCAGGCCGATGGCGGTCAGGCGTGGCTCGTCGCGAGCGCCGAGGACGCGCTCCTCGCCAATGTCGTGAACAACACGGGCGTCATCCGCGCGAGAAGCGCCGTGAACCAGAACGGCGTGATCCGCCTCGTCGCGGACAAAGGCGTCGTGCAGGCCGGCGGCACGCTCGACGCATCCGCGCCGGATGGCGGCAACGGCGGCGCCATCGAAACGGCGGGCACGCAGGTGCGCGTCGCGCCGGACGCGCAGGTCACGACGGCGGCGGCATCGGGACAAACCGGAACGTGGCGCATTGCAAGCGACTTCGCCGCGCTCGTCGGCGGCGGCGATGCATTCGGACAGCGCTTCGGCACGATTCAGGGCGCGACGCTTTCGCGCGTGCTCGAATCGACCAATGTGTCGATCAGCGCCGCGTCGCCGGCGGGCTTTGCGCCGTTCGGCCTCGTGCTGATCGACGGCCCGGTCGCGTGGAGCGGCGTCAACACGCTTTCGCTCGCGGCGCAGAGCGGCATCCACGTCGACGCGTCGATCAGCGCGCCGCGCGGCACGCTCGCGATGACGACCGCCGGCACCGCGACACAACAGGCGCCCATCCAGGCGGCCAATGTCGCCCTGCAAGGCGGCGCGGGCGCGTACCGGCTGACGAACGCGGGCAATCGCATCGGCACGCTGGCGGCGAACGCCGGTTCCGTCGACATCGCCGATAGCGCGCCGCTCACGATCGGCCGCGTCGCGGGTTTGTCGGGCGTTTCGGCGAGCGGCGCGGTCACGCTCACGGCGCCCGCGCTCACGCTCGCCGCCCCCATTGCGAGCCGCGCGAGCGGCACGGCGATCACGCTCGCCGCGGCGACCTTCGTGAACCGCGCGGGAGCGAACGCGCTTTCCGCGCCGAACGGCCGCTGGCTCGTCTACTCCGACGCACCCGAGGCCGACGCCTTCGGCGGACTGCAAAGCGGCAATCTCGCGCTCTGGGGCGATGCCTACACCGGCGGCGCCGATGCGCGCGCGGCATCGGCATCGGGCAACCGGTTCGCGTTCAATGCGCGGCAGCAGGTCACGTTGACCGCGATCAACATCGACGTGCCGTTCGAGACGCCGCGCACGCTCGGTCCGAACGACGTGACGATCGCGCTGCGCTACAACGGCGCGAACTACGGCAACGCATTCGCCGACAGCCCGGCGAACCACGAGCCGTTCGTCTTCACGGTGACGAGCACCGGCGCGACGCCGGGCGCGGCGATCGGCACGTACGCGATCACGGTCACGGCGACGGGCGGCCCGACCGGGTACACGATCACGACGCAAGGCGGCACGCTGCGCATCGCGGGCACGCCGCCGCCTGCGCCGCCGTCCGTCCCCGTACAGCCGGTGATGCCGCAAGAACCGGAAACGCCCGTCACGACCGTCGCGGCGCTGCCCGGCATTCTCGATTCCGTACGTACCGACGCGGCCAATCCCGCGCCGCTCTACAACGCGACGCCGGGCCGTCAGCCGGAGTCCGCGCCGCTCGTGCAGCAGCGCACCGATTCGACGAGCGACGGCAGCCGTCTGCCGGACGACGCATGGCCCGGTCACGTATGCCGCATGTGAGGCCCAGGCGCGTGCGACGCTTCGGGCCCCGCGAACGGCGCCACAGCGTCGCGTCGCGCCGGCTCGCCGTGCTCATCGCGACGCTCGTCGCGGCGACGGCGCGCGACATGCGCGAAACGCACGCCCAGACGCTGCCGAACGCGGGCAGCATCCTGCGCGAACAGCAGCAGCAAGCGCCCGCGCCCGTCCCGCCTTCCGATCTGCGTCTGAACGTGACGCCCGCGCCCGAACCGCCGCCCGTCTCCGGCGAAACAGGAGGCATCCGCTTCGAAGTGAAAGGTTTCGCGTTCACCGGCAACACGCTTTTCCCGACGGCGGAACTGCTCGACGCCGTGCGGCCGTTCATCGGTGCGGGGCGTTCGCTCGACGATCTCGAAAGCGCCGCCGATCGCGTGAGCGCGTTCTATCGGCGGCACGGCTATCTGGTCGCGCGCGCCTATGTGCCGCCGCAGCAGATCGATGACGGCATCGTGCGTATCGCGGTGAGCGAGGGACGTTACGGTCGCATCGACATCGACAACCAGTCGCGCACGCGCGACCCCGTCATCGCGCGATTTTTCGGCGCGCTCAAACCGGGCGACGTGATCGACGAGCGCGCCCTCACCCGCGCCACGTTGCTCGCGCAGGACGCGGCCGGCACGACGGGCGCGAACGCGACGATCTCGCCGGGCCTTCTTCCCGGCACCTCCGACATGACGCTCGCCGTGCCGACCGCGCGGCCCGTCTCCGGCAGCGTGCAGGCCGACAACTACGGCCAGACGACGACCGGCACCGCGCGTCTCATCGGCGCGCTGCAATGGAACAATCCGCTCGGCATCGGCGATCAGTTGGGCGCGCGGCTGCTCGGCTCGATCACCGGGCAGTTCTACGGCAACATCGGCTACACGGTGCCGGTCGGCGGCAGCGGGTTCGCGTGGGGCGTCGGCTACACGCGCTCGACGTATTCGGTCGGCGGTCAGTTCGACGAACTCGACGCCTACGGCAGCGCCAATGCCTTCTCGACGTTCCTGAGCTACGCGCTGCTGCGCTCGCCGTCGGCGAACGTATTCGCGACGCTCGGCTACGACCACAAGCTGCTGTCGGATCACCTCGGCGCGTTCGATTCCGTCAGCGACAAGACGAGCGATGTCGGCCGGCTCGGGCTCTCGGGCAATCTGACGCTCGAAAAGAGCATCACGACGTTCGACACGGCTATCCAGCAAGGCAACCTGCGCTATAAGACGCCGCAGCCGGAACAGATCGCCGCGCAGATCGCCGGTGCGTTCACGAAGTTCGTGTTCGCCGTGACGCACACGCAGGTGATCGGCGATCAGGCCAACGGCACGCAGCTCTACCTTTCGCTCAACGGCCAGGCGACTTCGCGCAATCTCGATTCGTCCGAGCAGATCTCGCTCGGCGGCCCGTATGCAGTGCGAGCCTATGCGACCGGCGACGCGCCCGTCGACGAAGCGTATATCGCGACCATCGAACTACGGCAGACGATCAGGCAATCGCTCGTGCCGGTGCTCGTGACGCTATCGGGCTTCATCGATACCGCCGACGGGAAAATCGCCGCGCATCCGGTCGCGCCGGGCAGCGATCACGTCCGGCTTTCCGGGCTGGGCGTCGGCGCGACGTTCGCCGCGCCGCACGACTTTCTGCTGTCGATGTCGTACGCGCACACGCTCGGCTACGTGCCTTCGACGCTCGGCACCGGACACGCGAACCGCTTCTGGATCGCGCTCACGAAGTCCTTCTGAGACCGAACATGACGCGCGCCCGACACCTTCTTCTCTTCCTCTTCCTGGCGATGACCGCGCGCGCGGCGTGCGCCGAAGCGGTCGCGACGATCACCGCGCTCGTCGGCAATGTCGCGATTCAATCGGCGGGCGGCGCGCAACGCGTGGCGGCGGTCGGCGGCGACATCGACAACGGCGACACCGTGCAGACCGGCGTCGGCTCTGAAATCGTGATGATCTTCACCGACAAGCAGCGCGTGTATCTGAAGCCCGGCTCGGTGTTTCGCGTCGACGATTTTCATTACGCGGCGAACGCGCCGCAGGAAGACCGCAGCTTTCTGTCGCTCGTGAAAGGCGGATTGCGCGCGCTCGACGGGCTCGTCGCGAAGGAAGGCAAGCCGGAGAACTATCGCGTGAAGACGCCGACGTCGACCATCGGCATACGCGGCACCGAATATTCCGTCACCGATTGCGCGAATCTCGAACCGGGCGCGAACGCGGATTGCAAGGGCGATCAGATCGTCGTCTACGACGGTCAGATCGTCGTCATCAATCAGGTCGACAGGCAGATCGTGCGCGCGGGCGAAGGCGCGATCGTCGTGAGTCCGCGGCTGCCGTTCGGCGTGCTGCCGGCATCGCGCGTGACGCCGGTGGTGCCGTCGGCGGCGTGCCGTTAGCGAGCCCACGATGAGCGAAAACACGAGCCGCGATACGGACGTCATGCGCGCAGCGCAGTTGCACGCGGCGCTCATGTCTTTCGGCGTCGATGCGCACGCGCGCGTGCTGGCGGCGCGGCTCGTCGTCGCGAACGAGCAGAACCGGGCCGCGCAATGAGGGTGCGAGAACCGCTCGCGTTCACGTTCAAACGCTCGGGCGCGCGCTGGGCGCTCGGGCTCGCGATCGTCGTCGCGCTCGCGGGACATGCGCTGTCGCGCTATGACATCCGCTTCATCGATTCGCTCGACGCGATGATCTACGACGCGAAAGTGCGTGTCTTCATGCCGCGCACGACGGACGCGCGCATCGCGATTCTCGATATCGACGAGAAAAGCCTCGCCGAACTGGGCCGCTGGCCGTGGGATCGCGCGCGCATGGCGGCGCTCGTCGATACGCTGTTTTCGCGCGAGCGCATCGCGGTGCTCGGCTTCGACATGGTGTTCGCGGAAGCCGACGCGAGTTCGGGCCTTGCCGTGCTCGACGAACTCGCGCGCGGCCCGCTCGCCGAGGACAACGCGTACCGCAAGACGCTCGATGCGCTTGCTCCGCGCCTCGATTACGACCGCCGTTTCGCCGATGCCCTTGCCGGTCATCCCGTCGTGCTCGGCTTTTACTTTTCGAATCGCGATGCATCGAGCGGCGCGATTCCATCGCCCTTGATGAGCGCGCGCGCGTTCGGCACGCATCCGCTCATGCTCTTCGACTGGACGAGCTACGGCGGCAATCTGCCCGCGCTGCAACAGGCGGCGAAGCGCGCCGGATACTTCAATCCCGTGATCGATTTCGACGGCTCCGTGCGCCGCGTGCCGCTCATCGCGGCCTATCGCGACGGCGTGTACGGCGCGCTGTCGCTCGAAGTGATCCGCGCGCTGTTCGGCGACGCCGCGGTGACGCCGGTCTTCGACGACGCAACCGATCCCGCCGCGCCGCTCGCGGGACTCGCGCTCACGACGCCGCGCGGCACGCGCACGATTCCTGTCGATGAAAACGGCGCGGCGCTCGTGCCCTATCGCGGCCCGACCGGCAGCTTCCCGTATTACTCCATCGCCGACGTGCTCGGAGAGCGCATTCCCGCCAACGCGCTCGCGGGCAAGATCGCGCTCGTCGGCACGACGGCGCCGGGCCTGATGGATCAGCGCACGACGCCCGTCGGCGAGGTCTATCCGGGCGTCGAGGTGAACGCGAATCTGATCGGCGGCATGCTCGACGATACGATCCGCTTCGAACCCCCGTTCGCGTCGGCGTTGCAGGCGTCGATGCTCGCGCTCATCGGACTCGCGATGATCTTCCTCTGGCCGTGGCACATGCCCGCGCGCGCGACGATCTTCACCGCGATGTTGCTCGCGCTCGTCGTCGCGGCGGATCTCTTCGCGTTCGCGCGGCTTCGCTGGTCGATCCCGGTGGCGTCGCCGCTGCTCGCTGCGCTCGCGCTCTACGTGCTCAACATGTCGTACGGCTACTTCGTCGAGGCGCGCGCGAAACGCCATTTCACCGCGCTGTTCGGGCAATACGTGCCGCCCGAGCTCGTCGAGGAAATGAGCCGTCATCCGGAGGACTACAGCATGGCCGGGCGGCGCGCCGAGCTGACCGTGCTGTTCTGCGACGTGCTCGGCTTCACGGCCATCGCGGAGACGCTGGAGCCGGAAGCGCTCGCGCGTCTGATGAACGAGTATCTCGGCACGATGACCGAAGTGATCCGCGCGCATCGCGGCACGCTCGACAAGTACATCGGCGATGCGATCATGGGTTTCTGGGGTGCGCCCGTCGACGATCCGGATCACGCGCGCAACGCCGTCGCGGCGGCGCTCGGCATGCGCGCGGCGCTCGTCGAGCTGAACCGCACGCTCACGGCGCGCGGCTGGCCGACGCTGTGGATCGGCATCGGCATCAATACGGGGCCGATGACCGTCGGCGACATGGGCTCGCACGTGCGCCGCGCCTACACCGTGATGGGCGATGCCGTGAATGTCGCGGCGCGGCTCGAAGGCCTCACGCGGCGCTTCGATATCGACATCATCGTGGGCGAAGCGACGCGCGAACGGGTGACGGATATCGCGTTCCGCGAGATCGATCGCGTGCGCGTGAAAGGACGCGTCGCGCCGATTGCGGTGTTCGAGCCGCAGCCCGCGCACGAACACGGCGATGCGCTCACGCGCTGGCACGCGGCGCTCGCGCACTATCGCGCGCGCGAGTGGGACGAAGCGCAAACGCTACTCGCGACGCTCGCGGCGCAGTATCCTGAGCGACAGGTGTACGCGATGTATCGCAGGCGCATCGATGCGCTGCGCGGCATTGCGTTGCCCGAGGACTGGGATTGCGTAAGCGAATTCGACACGAAATGAATCATCATGAACGTTCGGGTACTCGGCTGTAGCGGCGCGATCAGGAGCGGCGGCGACGATGCGGGCGATCGCGGCGGCACGACGGCGCTGCTCGTCGACGGCGACATCATGATCGATGCCGGCACGGGCGTCGCCGTGCTCACCGACGACGAACTCGCGCGTATCGATCATGTGTTTCTCACGCACTCGCATCTGGATCACATTGCGTATCTGCCGCTCATGATCGATGCCACGAGCGACGCGCGCGATAGGCCGCTCGTCGTTCACGCGAGCCGCGCGACGCTCGACATACTTCAGGCGCACATCTTCAACAATCTGATCTGGCCGGACTTCACGCGCATTCCTTCCCCCGATGCGCCGGGCGTGCGCTTCGAAGCGCTGGAGGTCGGCGAATGCTTCATGCTGAACGGGCGCACCGTGACGGCATTGCCCGCGCGGCATACGGTGCCGTCGATGGGGCTGGCGGTGTCGAACGCAACGGCGTGCATCGCGTTCAGCGGCGATACGACGAGCAATCCCGAGTTCTGGGCCGCCGTGTGCGCGTTGCCGGGACTGCGCCATGTGATCGTCGAGACCGCGTATCCGGATGCGCAGATCGCGTTGGCGCGTGCGGCGCATCACTATTGCCCGAAGCTCATCGCCGATGATCTGCGTGGCCGCGCGATGAAAGCCGAATTGCTGATTTCGCATCTGAAACCGCCGCACGGCGCGCAGATTCTGGAAGAACTGCGCGCCGCGTTGCCCGATGTGTCGCTGCGTGCGTTGCGCGCGGGCGAAGTGCTGACGTTGTGATGTTCAACGCGAACCCGCTGCCGCACGACGCTCGATGCTGATCGGCGTGACGTTCGCCGGCGCCGACGTAACCGCGGCCGGCAGCAACTCGCCTCGCACGATCGCCCGCACCGTTCCCGCGATCATGAGACCGATCACCACGTTGGCCACGACGAACGCAGCCGGTGCGATCCACGTCATCGGGCCGGTGGCGCCGCGTTCGAGCATGCGAATAGCCATCGTCGGCAATGCTGCGGCACCGAAGCTGAAGGCCCAGTACGAAGGCGTGAACGCGCGTTGGCGAATCCAGGGCACGAGGCGCGCGAGCATCAGCGCCTGATAGAGACCGTAGCCGAGCAGCATGTATGCGAACGTATCGGGTACGCCGTGCGTGATCGCGAGATACGACACGCCTCCGACGACCGGCGGCGCAAGCTGGATGCCGAGCGTAGGGCGCAATGCTTCGGGCAGCGGTTCATGCACGGCGGCGCGATGCAGCACGATCGATTCGATCGCGAGCCACGAGAACACGCCCGCGCCGAACAGCAACATGCCGATTTGCGTGAAACCGAGCCCGGCCGCCGCCGTCGCCGCGACGAAGCTGGGCGCGACCGTCGGAAGGTAGATGGCGGGCGTCGTCAGCTCGGGCTTGCGGCCGCCCTGCCAGAACCGGCCATGCAGATACGCGCCGAGCGCGAGCGAACTCGCGACGCCGATCGCGAAGAGCGCGATCGCGAGCGGCCGCGAATAAGGCTGCACGGCTTGTGCGACGAGCATCGCCGATACCGGCACGAGCGCCGCGAACGAAGACTGCACCGGATGACGCATTTCCGCGATGGCCGCATCGCGCTGGACGAGCCACTTGCGCCCGTATGCGACGAGCACCGCGATCCAGACGACGAGCGCGCCCGCCGTCAGCCATGCGGTCACCGCATCGGGAATCGCCCACACGCGAGCCGCCGCACGCCATGCGCCCGCGAGCGCGAGCCCGCCGACCGCGATGCCGAAGAACGCAGCCGGCATCGGCGTGCGATTGTTCGTACCATTGTTGCTGTTCATTGCCCTTCTCCTTGATTTGCGTCGTTGGAGAAAGGTTAGTGGCGGCGGCCTTCCGCGCGAATGCCGCAGCGTCTCATTGCGCTGCGCGCGCGTCTCAATCAGTCGCCGCCGCGCAGCTTCACCGCGATTTCGTGCCAGTCCTCTACCGCGTGTTTCAGCTCGCGGCACAGTCTCGGATCGAGCGCATCGAGACGCGACCACAGACGATCGAGCGTCTTCTCACGGGCTTCGTACACGGCGACCGCCGCGACTCTGCTCGCGCCCGACAGACGCGCCTCGGCATCGGCGCATTCCATGTAGAGATGCGCGAGATGCGGATCGGCAAGTTCGACGGGACGCAGGTGAACGGCAGTGAAGCGTGACTTCATGGTGGTTTCCCCGGCTCTTCTTGTTATCGGCGCGCGCTTTCGCATCGCGGTTGCGCGACAGTATGAAGGGCCGGGAAATGCGCCGACAAGCTAAAACGCGTGCGTTCTGTGCGCTATGAAGCGATAGACGTGTTCGGCGTCGCTCACCTCGCGACGAACGCATCGACATGCCGCGCGAGCTCGATCGGATACCGGAACATCAGCGCGTGTCCCGCGTCGCTGACCACATCGAGCGTCGCGCGCGGAATCATCTGTTCGAGACGGCGCGCGTTGGTATCGGCAAGCACATCGTCGTTCGCGCCCGCGAGAAAAGAAAACGCGACGCGCCAACGGCAGCGGGGAATAATAGGCGGCGAATTGCGCGCGTTCAACAAGAGCTTAAGAACAAGGAGTTAAAGCAGATGAATCGATTCTTCCGCTTGTGCCTTCTTCCCGCCGCTGCATTCGCGCTCGTCGCGTGCAGCACGCCTGTCGAGTTTTCGGCGAGCGCGAATCCGCCTTCATGGAATAACGACGGCGATGCCGATTTCAGCGGCATGGACAACGCGATGTCCGCATGCAAGGGCGCCGCGAAAAGAGCCGGCGCGGGCCGTTGCACGCAGGTGCGCGCCTACGAGGCGTGCATGAAGGACAAGGGCTACATCACCGTGCTCGGGCCGGAGAATCCGCCGAACTGCGGCCAGCCCGATTGGGAAAAGGACGTACGAAAGTGGCTCGAATAAAGCGCTATTTGCGGTTCGCCATGCGCATGAAGAGCACGTACAGCAACGCGCCCGCCACCGCGCCGATCAGCCAGCCGAGATTGTTCGGCGGCAGGAGCTTGAAGAACTGCGTCGACAGTTCCCAGCCGACCGAGATCACGCCCGATACGATCAGCGCCGCGAGCCCGACCTTGTTCCATCCGCCGTCGTAATAGAAGCGTCCGCCGGGCTGCATCGAATACAGTTCGGCGGTCCTCACCTGCTCGCGCTTCACGAGGTAATAGTCGGACATCATCACGCCGTACATCGGCGCGAGCACGGCGCCGAACACGGACACGAAGATCGTGATCGCCTTCGGGCTGTCGACGAAGATCCACGGACACACGAGCACCGCGAGTATCGACGCGATCAGGCCGCCCTTCTTGAAGTCCACATGCTTCGGAAACAGATTGGCGATGTCGTACGCGGGGGACACGAAGTTCGCGACGATATTGATGCCCATCGTCGCGATGACGAACGTGACGCTGCCGATCGCCACCCACACCTTGTTCTCGATGCGCGAGACGATTTCGACCGGGTCCATGATCATCGTGCCGAACACTTTCTCGCTGCCCGCCGTGACGATCACCGTGATGATTGCAAACGCAACGAAGTTGAACGGCAGCCCGAGGAAGTTGCCGATCTTCATCTGCCGCTCGCTTTTCGCGAAGCGCGAGAAGTCGCCGAAATTCAGCAGCAGCGCGGCGAAATAGCTCACGACGAGCAGGATCGCGTTGATCATCGCGTGAAGTTGCTCGTCGCCGGTCAGCACCTTGCCCGAGAGCGTGAGATTCAGGCTGCCGAGACCCGCGCGATAGAGAATCCATCCCATCAGCACGAACATCACGACATACACGGCCGGCCCGCAAAAATCGATGAACTTGCGGATGATCTCCATGCCGCGCTGAAAGATGACGAGCTGCAGCAGCCACATGAAGAGGAAGCTGACCCAGCCGAGCATGTCGAGCCTGAGAAAGCTCGTATCGCGCCACGCGGCGACAGACGGCACGAAAAGCAGCAGCAAGGTCGCGACGGCCTTCGACGCGAAATACGTCTGCACGCCGTACCACACGATGCCGACCACGCCGCGAATCAGCGCGGCGAGATTCGCGCCCATCACGCCCATCGAGACGCGCGCCATCACCGGGAAAGGAATGCCGTGTCTCAAGCTCGGCTTGCCGACCCAGTTCATCAGCACATACACGATGAGAATGCCGATGGTCAGCGCGAGCAGCACCTGCCAGCCCGAGATGCCGAGCAGAAAGAGACTCGCGGCGAAGGTGTAGCCGCCGACGCTGTGCACGTCCGACATCCACATCGCGAAGATGCTGTAGCCGTTCCAGGTGCGCTTCGCGCGCGGCACGGGCGCGAGGTCGTGGTTGTAGAGGCGCTCGTCGGCGTTGACGATTTCGGCATCGGCACCGAGCGCGGCGGCGTCGGCGGCGGAGGTTGCGTGGGATGCGGCCATCATGTCCTCCAGTGCCTTCGGCGGGCTCGAGTTATGAACCTAGATTAATGCATCAAAAAGCGAAAATGAAACGGCGTGCGCGTTGCGTTGCGACGCATTAAAGTCGTCCGTGCGCCTGCCGTTATGCTGGCCATGAGAAAAAAACGCCTTCACTCCCGGGATATGAACAACGCCTTCGCCGCCGCAGCCGAGGCGCTCGCGCTCTTCTGCCGGCTGCGTAACGTCGATGCCGCCGACCTGAGCGCGTGCGAAGTCGATGTCTTCCTCAATCTCGCATTCGAGGAAGCCGCGCAGCAAGCAGCCGCACGCATCGAGGCGCGCCGGACAGGCTGAAGCGTGCGGACCTTCGCTACGGGTGCGGATCTTGCTCGTCCACAAAGGATGGCCAGCGATCGCGCCGCGGAGGTTCCATGTCGAAGATTCTCGGCCCTGTGCTGGGCCCGCAGGTGAGAAGCGTCGCGCGTCATCCGTTCGGCTTTGCGATGCGCACGTTCAAGGCTTTTCGCGCCAATCAGGGCCTGCTGCTCGCGGGCGCGGTCGCGTATTACGCGCTGCTTTCCATCGTCCCGCTGCTGATCCTGATCGTGATCGTGCTGTCGAAATTCGTCGGGCAACAGCAATTGCTCGACACGCTCGCGCATCTGCTCGAATGGCTCGTGCCGGGCCAGGCGCACGCCGTCGTGGGCGAGCTCGCGAATTTTCTTGCGCATCGCGCGGTGCTCGGCTGGCTGCTGCTCGTCACGATGATCTTCTTCAGTTCGCTTGCCTTCACGGTGCTCGAGAACGCGATGTCGGTGATCTTCGTGCATCGCGTCGCGGTCAGGCGGCGGCATTTTCTGCTCTCGGCGCTCCTGCCTTACTGCTACATCCTGTTTCTCGGCGTCGGCATGCTGATCGTCACGCTCGTGTCGAACGGCCTTCAGGCGATGGGCAGCAACAGCGTCGACCTGCTCGGCGTCGAGGTGTCGCTCAGGGGCGTGTCGCGGCTTTTGCTGTATCTGCTCGGCGTCGCGGGCGAGATCTTCGTGCTGACGTCGATCTATCTCGTGATGCCTGTCGGCCGACCTTCGCTGCGGCTCGCGCTGCTCGGCAGCGTGACGGCCGCCGTGCTCTGGGAAATCACGCGGCATGTGCTCGTCTGGTACTTCGCGACGCTCTCGCAAGTGAGCGTCGTTTACGGATCGCTGACGACGTCGATCGTCGTGCTCTTCAGCCTCGAAGCGCTCGCGACGCTGCTTCTATTCGGCGCGCAGGTCATCTCCGAATTCGAGCGCTTCGGCTCCGAGGCCGATGCGCCGCCGCAGCCCTTCACCACCGGTTGAACGCGCCGCAGCATGTCTTCGCGACGCGCGTGCGCTACAGTGATGCGCCCTCATTCCAGCGCCGCCGATGTCGACACCCACACGCTCGCACGGCACGCGCATCGCGCTCTTCACCGTCGTCGCGATGATCGCGTTCGCCGGCAACTCGCTGCTGTGCCGCCTCGCGCTCAGGGGCGCGCGCATCGACGCGGCGAGTTTCACGCTCGTACGCGTCGCGTCGGCGGCGCTCGTGCTGTGGATCATCCTGCTCGCGCGCGGCGCGCCCGGCGACGACACGCGACGCGCCGGAAGCTGGGTATCGGCATTCGCGCTGATCGCGTATGCGGCGGCGTTCTCCTTCGCGTACGTTCGGCTCGCGGCGGGCACCGGCGCGCTGCTGCTCTTCGGCGCGGTGCAGGCGACGATGATCGGCTACGGCATCGCGACCGGCGAGCGTCTCGCCGCGGCGCAATGGCTCGGCCTGCTGCTCGCGCTCGCCGGTCTCGTGTGGCTCGTGCTGCCGGGACTCGCGGCGCCCGATCCCGCGTCGTCCGCACTGATGATCGCGGCGGGCATCGGTTGGGGCGTCTATTCATTGCGCGGACGGGGCCAGTCCGATCCCGTCGCCGCGACGGCCGGCAATTTCCTGCGCGCGCTGCCGTTCGCGATCGCGGTGTCGGCGCTCGCGCTCGCGTTTGCGGGTACGGACGCGGATGTCTCGGGCCTGGCCTACGCGATGACCTCGGGTGCGTTGACCTCGGGGCTCGGCTATGTCGTCTGGTACGCGGCGTTGAAAGGATTGAAGCCCGCGACGGCGGCCACGGTGCAACTGAGCGTGCCGCTCATCACGGCGGCGGGCGGCGTGCTGCTGCTCGGCGAAACGCTGACGATGCGGCTCGCGGCCAGCGCGGTCGCGATTCTCGGCGGCATCGCGCTCGTCGTGTCGTCGAAGCCCCGATGACGAACTGTGGCGCGCGTTCCACGCGCAAACGGCTGCCATGCGCGTATGTGCGGCACCTCACATACGCGCGGGAACTTCCTCTGAAGAATGATGCATGCACCGCACTTCAAATCGGGGCAGGAACGGGAAATGCTGACGTACTGGCCGAAGTTGCTTCGCCGTCGCGACACGCAATGAGGTGAAATCGCCGTGCAACGGTGCGCCGGACCGTGCCACGGCAGGTGCGCCGCGCATCGGCGCAAGGATCCGGAGCGTCGTTCCAACGCCTCCTCGCCGCCCCTGATTGTGGCGATATGTGGCGCGAGTTACATTGTTTGGCAAAAAAGGGCCGGCGGCAGATGCTGAACCGGCAACCGGCTGTTACGTCCGACGAAGCCGCATCGCGTTTGATTGTTCATATGATGGGACGCGCGAGGTGAAGCATCGGGCCGGACGCGCGCTGTAAGTCCGCGCTGGTCCGCTGTCTGACGAATAGGTTCTGGAGAGCGCTGTCATGCCTCAGCACGCAAAGCTACCCGAAGAGAGCATCGCGGAACGCGCAAGTCCTGCGAATGATCCCACTGTCACTCACTTGCCCGAGACTGCAATCGATTACGACGACGAACCCGGCCCCATGCGCGCGCCGCTGCGCTTCGGGCGTCTCGCGCTGTGGATGGCGTCGGCGAGCGCGCTTGGCATCGGCGTGCTCGGCACGGTCGCGTACGGCATGTGGTTCAACCACGATCAGCGCGTCTATGCCGAGGCGATGGCGAGCGCGCGCCGCACGCTCGGCATCGATCAGCCGGTGATCACCGCGCAGACGCAATCGGGCGGCGCCGTCGAAACGCCCTTGACCGCCGCGCCCGGCAGCGCGATTCCGTACTCGTCGAACGACGGTCCGACGGCCGCGCCCATCGACATGGCATCGCTCGCGGACAACGCACCCACCGCCGATCCCGCCGACGAAACCACCGTCGCCAACGCTGGCGCTGACGGCTCGGGCGCGGCCGCCGCCGCGGCGCTCGCGACGGCTTCCGCGCAACCTTTGGCGCAACAGGCGCAACGCCGCGGCACGCCGTCCGCGACGCAGCGTGCGGCCGTCGATCGGAGCAATCGCGCCGATCAGTACGCGCAGGCACGCAGGCATCAGGCGCGCGCGAACGCAAGGCAGCAGTCCGAAGGCGGACTGTTCGCGCGCGTGGGCGCGTTCTTCCATCGAGTGAGCTATCGACACAATGTTCCGACCCGTCAGCGAGAGGAGTATTCACGTCCCTGAGGAGACGCTGGCGAGCCGTGCGCGGCACGCGATCATGCGCTTGCGCCTGCGCGTGCCCGGCCCCGCGCCGCTCGCTGGCGCGGCCTTGCTGTGTCTGCTGATCGGGCTGCTGTTCCTGGCGTTGCAGGTACGCGCGATCTTTTCGGCGCAACTGCAGCAGGAGTACGTCGGGCTCGTGCTCGAAGCGGTCGAGCGCGCCGATACCGCCCGCGCGACCGCGCTTTCCCTGCAGAACACGCCGGCGAGCGATACGCAGCGCCAGGCCGCGTATCGCGAGGCGCGCATCGAATTGGCCGGGCGGCTCGCGGCGCTGCATGCGCTGGTGTCGTCGAGTCCGATGTCGGCGCCGTCGCTGCCTTCCGCCGTGCTCTCGCCTTCCGCCGCGCTCGGCGAGGCCAGCTCCGCGCTCGATTCGGCCTACGCCTGGTGGCGCGCGGAGCGCGAGCGCACGAGCGCGGACGTGCGCGAGCGCATCCTGAGCGTGTCGCATACGCTGATCGCGTTGTCGGCGATCGTATTCGGCGTGCTCATCACCGCGCTCGGCATGTATGCAAAACGCAATCGGCAGCTTCTCGGGATTTCGAACGAATTCGAGCAGGCGTCGCTGCACGATCCGATGACGGGCCTGCCCAACCGGCGCAAGCTCTTCGCGGCGCTGGAAGAAGCGGCGAATGCGCTCGCGAGCGGCGCGCGCGGGGCGTCGCGCATCGCGGTGCTGTATATCGATCTCGATGGCTTCAAGCGCGTCAACGACACGCACGGCCACCGCATCGGCGATGAGTTTCTGATTGCGGTGTCGCGGCGTTTTCGTCAGGCGGTGCGCGGCGGCGATCTGGTCGCGCGTATCGGCGGCGACGAATTCGCGTTGCTCGTGCGCGAGTTTTCGAGCGATGGCGAGCTCGCGGTGATCGCGCAGAGAATCATCGCGTGCGTCGCGGAAACCGACGCGCAGATGGGCTTGTCGATCGTGCGCGCGAGCGTCGGCATCGCGAGTTTTCCGGATCGTGTCGACGATTACTGGCGGCTCGTCGCCGCTGCCGACGACACGATGTACACCGTCAAGCGCAACGGCAAGAACGGCTACGCGTTCGCGTCGGCGCCGTCCGCCTGACGCTCGGTTCTACGCGGCGGCGCGCAGGTCTTCTTCGCCGCCCAGCGCCTCGGTCAGCGCCGACAGCATGCGCGCGAGTTCGCCTGTCATCAGGATGAAGTCGGATTCGAAGCGCTCGTCGTCGTTCGACGCGGTCGGATCGGCGGCTTCCTTGATGACGTCGAGCGCGCTCACGCGCTTCAATGTGAGCGATGGCGTCAGCACGTACGACACGCGATCGTCCCACGTCATCGCGAGACGCATGCACTGCTTGCCCGCTTCGATATGGCGGCGCATGTCTTCCGTTTCGAGCGCGTGACCGACGTAGCGGACGGTCGCGTTGCCTTCGCCGGTCGAGCGCAGTTCCGTATCGCGATCGAGCGTGAAGCCCGCGGGCGCGTCGCCGGAAAGCAGCCATTCGGTCATCGCCGAAACGGGCGAGCGCGCCGTGCGGACGCTCGCGAGCGGCAGATCGGTGACGGACTTCACCAGCAAGCCGATGATGTCGTCGCACAGCGTCGCCGACGACGAATCGATCGCGAGCCAGCCGTTCACCGGATCGATCCACACGCGCGTATCGCGGCGGATGCTGAAGGCGCGCGGCAGGAGTTCGTCGGTGATCTGTTCCTTGAGCTCTTTCATCTGCTTGCGGCCGGGTTTGAAGCCCTGCTGCTCTTCGAGCTCGGCGGCGCGTTCCTTCACGAACTGCGTGACGACGGATGCGGGCAGCAGCTTCTTTTCCGCGCGATAGACGATGAGCATCTGACGGTTCGCCGTGTAGACGAGATCATCGTCGCCGCGCGGCGAGACCCAGCCGCGCCGCTCGTTCTCGATGCTCGACGCCGCGCTGAACGCGAGCGGCGCGAGCCATTGCTGCATCTGCTGCGGCGTGACGGACCAGTGTGCGGGAAGACGGTGAAGCTGAAGATTCTTGAACCACATGGCGCGGGATTTCGATGTAGTCGGAAAGGGGCGCCATTCTATACGAGTGCGCGTCAGTCGTTCGCGCGCCATTTTTGCGGCACGATCCGCCATTGCAGATTCACGCCCGCCGCGGCGAGCAGGATCAGCGCCGCGCCGGCCACTTGCAGCCACGCGAGCCGTTGCCCGAACGCGAGCCAGTCGACGACGATCGCCACCACCGGATAGATGAACGACAGCGCGCCCGTCGTCGCGGTCGGCAGCTTCTGGATCGCGCCGTACAGCAACACGTACATCAGTCCCGTGTTGACGACGCCGAGCACGACGAGATCGGTCCAGCCGCCGATCGTCGCGGGCATCGCATCGAAGCGCGCGAACGGCGCGAGCATCGCGATGCCGAACAACACATGCAGCATCGCGATCAGATGCGGCGGCGTGGCCGCGAGGCGCTTCGTGACGATCGACGATATCGCGTACAGAAAAGCCGCGCCGAGCGCATACGCAATGCCTTCGAGATACTGCCCCGGCATCGCGAGCACGGACGGCTCGACCCGCACCACCATCACAAGGCCGATGAACGCGACGCCGAGCCACGCGATCGTCGATACCGACACGCGCTCGCGCAACACGAGCGCGCCCAACGCGACCAGCATGAAGGGCTGCGTGTTGTAAACGGTCGTCGCCATCGAGATCGACGCGCGCGAATACGCGGCGAAAAGCAACAGCCAGTTGCCGACGATCGCCACGCTGCCGAGCGCGACGAGGCCGATCATGCGCCACGAGAAATAGCGCCTCTTCAAGAAGCCGAGCGCCGCGCACACGGCGATGAGCGTCGCGCCTCCGAACACGCAGCGGAAGAACACCACGTTCCAGGGCGTCTGCCCCGACGACACCACGAGCCAGCCGATCGTGCCCGACATCAGCATCGCGAGCGACATCTCGATCGCGCCGCGACGCAGTTCATTCGCACGCGATGCGCCGCCAAGCCGCGCATCGATTCTTTCGCTATTCATTTCGCGCCCGTCATGCAAGTTTCGATGGCTTCAAGTCTATCGATGCGCATCGCTCGAAACCATGCCTAAAATTAGGCTCACGCATCTTTCGACCTCTGAATCGAAGGCCATCATGGGAAAACACCTGAGCAACCCGCCGCACGCGGGCATCGACGCAATCGATCGCGAACTTATCGCCGTGCTTGCGAGCGATGGACGCATCGCCGTGAGCGAGCTTGCGAAGCGCGTCGGCCTGTCGGCGCCGAGCACCGCCGAGCGCATGCGGCGCCTCGAGACGCAAGGCGTGATTCGCGGCTTCACCGTCGATATCGATCCGCGCGCGCTCGGCTACACGCTGCAGGCGATCGTGCGCGTGCAGCCGCTGCCGGGGCAATTGCATCTCGTCGAAGAAGCGATAAGGCGCATTCCCGAGTTCGTCGAATGCGACAAGGT
The DNA here is from genome assembly GCF_023631165.1 of Caballeronia sp. AZ1_KS37. Classification (NCBI taxonomy): domain Bacteria; kingdom Pseudomonadati; phylum Pseudomonadota; class Betaproteobacteria; order Burkholderiales; family Burkholderiaceae; genus Caballeronia; species Caballeronia sp. AZ1_KS37. The sequence goes on from NZ_JALQDP010000008.1 coordinate 96,298, forward strand.
GACGGGCGACGATTGCTTCGTATGCCGCCTCTATCTGCGCTCGATCGAGCATCTCGACGACATCCTTTCGCGCGTCACCGAGCGCGCCGCGACGAGCACGGCCATCATCAAGGCAACGCCGATCGAAAGACGCCTGCCGCCGCTCGGCTGATCGCTGCGCGTTTTTACCTGCAGAAGAACGGGGTTACACTTGAGTCGCCTGAAACCGCATCACAGCTATGCGCGCGAGGAGCGAACATGAGTGACTTCGACGCCAACCGCACCTTCCGCGGACTTCCGCTGACACCCGAGCAAGATGCCGAAGTGCGGCATTACATCAAGAAGAAAAAGCAGCGCGACGAGCCGTGGGACACGCCGGAACTCGAGGCGATGCTGCAGGACATGCTGGAGCCGCCAGGCGACGAAGACGGCCCCGCCGACGACGAAACCGACGAGGAAACGCGTTCGGCGGCAGAGCGCGCGTCCGCGTTCATCGACGAAGGCATGGACCCGATCGAGAACAGCGAGGAATGGCACGCCGCGATGGAAGCCGAAGCGATGAAAGGGCCACGACGCTAACGCGTTTCTCGCGCCGCGCAAAAAAAAGAAAGCGCCGGTCGATGCCGGCGCTTCATCCCTCCACTTCGCGCTTCACACTTCGCGCTTCACACTTCGCAATTCACTGCACGTTCAATGCCTGTGCCGCCAGTCGCGCGGCGGATGCGTATCCAGCCAACGCGCTTTCGGAGTATGGATATGCGGATGCCGGTGATGCATCACGATTACCACCGCGACGCATAGCACCAGGACGAGTCCCGCCATCAGGCTGATCATTGGCTCGGCCATCGCTACCTCCTTTCTTCGACAGGCGATGCCTGTATTTTAGGCGCTGTTTCGCGCGACGAATCACGCCCCGCGCGCACATGCTTCGCATGAAAGCAGCTAAGTCATCGAAAGCATGACGTGTTCCCATGTCCTATAGTGCTTTAGCACGTTTGGTTTGAAGATCCACGAAATCAACCGGGAGACGCAGATGGCGACGTGGAAACCCGATCCGAGCTTCTATCCTTCCCCGCGGCTCGCAGCGAAAGCGCCGCGCGAAACGCTGGCTTATGTCGCGACGTTCGATCCCGAGCGCAAGTCGCCGGACAAGATCGCCGTCGTCGATGTCGATCCGGATTCGCCGGACTATACGAAGATCGTCGGCGAAATCGCGATGCCCGATGTCGGCGACGAGTTGCATCACTTCGGTTGGAACGCATGCTCGTCGTGCCTGTGCCCGAATGCGCCGCATCCGCACATGGAGCGGCGCTATCTCGTCGTGCCGGGGCTGCGTTCGTCGCGCGTGCATATCATCGACACGAAGCCCGATCCGAAGAAGCCGGTGATCGTGAAGACGATCGAGCCCGCGGAACTCGCGGAAAAGACCGGCTATACGCGGCCGCATACCGTGCATTGCGGGCCGGGCGGCATCTATATCACCGCGCTCGGCAACGCCGAAGGCAAGGCGCCCGGCGGCGTGCTGATGCTCGATCAGCAGAGCTTCGATCCGCTCGGCCGATGGGAAGTCGATCGCGGACCGCAACAGCTCGCGTACGACGGCTGGTGGCATCTCGGCTACGACACGATGGTCACGAGCGAATGGGGCACGCCCGACACCTTCGAGGAAGGCCTCGTGCCCGATCTGCTGCTCGGCGCGAAGTACGGGCGCAAGCTGCATTTCTGGGACTTCACGAAGCGCAAGCACATTCAGGAGATCGATTTCGGCGACGAATATCAGCTCGTCTTCGAACTGCGTCCCGCGCACGATCCGACCAAGGCATATGGTTTCGTGAACTGCGTGATCAGTCTGAAGGATCTGTCGTCGTCGATCTGGACCTGGTATCGCGACAAGGACAAGTGGGCGGTGAAAAAGATCATCGACATTCCCGCCGAACCCGCCGATGCCGACAAGCTGCCGCCGTTATTGAAGGGCTTCAATGCGGTGCCGCCGCTCGTCTCCGATATCGATCTGTCGATGGACGACCGCTTTCTGTACGTGTCGTGCTGGGGCACCGGCGACATGCTGCAATACGACGTCTCCGATCCCTTCGCGCCGAAACTGACGGGCAAGGTGCGTATCGGCGGCGTGGTCGCGCGCGCGACGCATCCGGGCGCGAAGAACGGCGCGCTGAATGGCGGCCCGCAGATGGTCGAAGTGAGCCGCGACGGCCGCCGCGTCTACTTCACGAATTCGCTGTACGGCGCGGTCGATGCGCAGTTCTATCCCGAAGGCATCGACGGCTGGATGGTGAAGCTCGATGCCGATCCCAACGGCGGCCTCGCCGTCGACGACAAGTTTTTCATCGACTGGCCCAAGGGACATCGGCCGCATCAGATCCGGCTGCAAGGGGGCGATTGCTCGTCGGATTCGTACTGCTATCCCTGATCCGCCGCGAGACACTTCGCATGGACGCCGCATCGCCCGCGCTCCTCCTCACCGCCGCGGGCCTCGGCGCGTTTCACGGTCTCAATCCCGCGATGGGATGGCTCTTCGCCGTCGCGCTCGGCCTGTATGCGCGAAGCCGCCGCGTCGCGCTCGTATCGCTCGTGCCGATCGCGCTCGGCCACGCGGCGTCGGTCGCGCTCGTGCTCGCGGGCGCGCTCACGCTCGGCGCGGCGATCGGCCATGACCTGCTCGCACGCGGCTGCGGGGCGCTGCTGATCGGCTGGGGCGTGTGGAGCGCGTGGCGCGGGCATCGCGGACGCCCGACCGTCGGCATGCGTACCGGGCTGGCCGGTCTCGCGTTATGGTCCTTCATGATGTCGAGCGCGCACGGCGCAGGTTTGATGCTGGTGCCGGCGCTCTTGCCGTTGTGCACGGGCGCGATGCCAAAGACGGCTTTCGAAGCCAGTGCACTCGCGTTGACCGTGCATACCGGCGCGATGCTCGCCGTCATCGCGACGATCGCCATGTTCGCCATGTCCCTTCAGGAACGCGGCGGACTCGGCTTTCTACGCAGCGGATGGATCAACGTCGACTGGATCTGGAGCGCGGCATTGATCGCGTGCGGCTTATTTCTGTTCGTCTGACGCGGAGTCCTGCACGCCGAATTGCATTTTGCATACGTTATGCGCGATGGCATTTTGCATGCATCGCGCATAGCACAGAATTCAATCGCGGCGCGACACTTCCTCCGGACTCGGCAATTCGGCGGTGGTCCACCCTCCGCCCAGCGCCTTCACGAGAGCGACGCTCGCCGCCATGCGGCGCCGCTCGATACGCACCGCCGTGCGTTGATCCGACAGCACGATTGCCTGCGTCACCACCACGCTCAGATACGTGATCGCGCCGTTCTCGTAGCGATTGCTGACCTTGCCGAGCGCGCGCTGGGCGGCATCGACGGCATCGCGTTGTGCTTCGCTTTCGCGGCGCAGCACTTCCAGCGCATTCAGGTTGTCTTCCACTTGCCCGAACGCGGTCAGCACGGTTTGCCGATAATCGGCGACCTTCTCGTCGTAGTCAGCGCGCGCCGCATCGCGAGCCGCCGCGCGACCGCCGAAGTCCAGCACCGTGAATGCGAGCTGTGGCCCGAGCGACCAGAATCGGCTCGGCGCTTCGAGCCATGAGCTGAAGCGCGTCGCCTCGAGACCGCCCGTCGCGGCGAGCAGAAGGTTCGGAAAGAACGCCGCCGTCGCCACGCCGACGCGCGCATTCGCCTCGGCCACGCGCCGCTCCGCCGCCGCGATATCCGGCCTGCGCTCGAGCAACGCGGACGGCACGCCGGGCGGCAGCACCGCGAGCGCCGCCGACGGATGCGGCGAATGCGCTTCGTTGAGCGGCGCGACATCGAGCGTAAAACTCGACGGACTCTCGCCGACGAGAATCGCGATCGCATTGACGAGGCTCGTTCGCGTGGTCTCCAGATCGATGAATTGCGCCTGCGTCGCGCGCAGTTGCTCTTCGGCCTGCGCGACATCCGATTCCGCCGCGACGCCGCCCGCAAAACGATCGCGTGTGAGCGCGAGCGCCTTCTCATAGGCTTGCAGCGTCGCCTGCAACAGCCGTTCTTCTTCGACGATGCCGCGCAAATCGAAGTAGTCGGTCGCGAGTTCGGCCTGCATCGACAGAATCGCGCTGTGCAGATCCGCGGCGCTCGCCTGCGCTTCTGCGCGGCCACCTTCGACAGCACGCGAGATGCGGCCCCAGAGATCCGGCTCCCACGAGATCTGTGCGTCGATCAGATAGTCGGGCACGGTCACGCCCGCGCTCGATTTGTACAGGACGTTCGACGATACCCGCGACTGATTGAATGCGGCATTCGCCGTGATGGTCGGAAAGTACGCCGAACGCGCCTGCGCGGCCGCCGCGCGCGCTCCACGAAAACGCGCGGCGGCCGCGGCCACGGTCTGATTCGCTGTCGCGACACGTTCTTCGAGCGCGTTCAATTGCGGATCGCCATAGACTTTCCACCACGGCGCGCGCGGCTTCGCATCGGCGGGCTGCGCAGGCTTCCAGTCTTGCGATGCCGACGCAGGCGCATCGAGCGGCATCTGCGACTTGTACGCAGCAGGCGTAGAAGTTTCGGGCCGCACGTAATCCGGCCCGACGGCGCAGCCGCCCAATGCCGCGATAGTTAGCGATGCAACTAATTCGAGCGATGCGCGCCTCATCACGACTCGCTTCCTTCAGCCTTCGCTGCACCACCGCTCGCGGCGTCGCTCGAACCCGCGCGGCCGATACGCACCGCCGCGCCATCGATGATCGAATCGGGCGGATTGACGATCACGCGCTCATCGCCATTCAATCCGGAGACGATCGACACACGCGTGCCGTAGTCGGTGCCGAGCGTGATCGGCAGAAGCTTCACGCGGTTGTTCGCATCGACGCTCGCGGCATGCACGCCATCCGGACGGAACAACAGCGCATTGCCGGGCAGCGTGTATGAAGGACTCGCGCTCGTGAGACGAAAGCGCACTTGCGCATACGCGCCCGCAAGCAATTCGCCCGCCGGATTCTTCACATCGACTTCGACGCGCAGCGTGCGCGCGACGGGATCGACCGCGCCCGCGGTACGCACCGTGACGCCGTCGAACTTGCGATTGCGCTCTTCGTTGAGCAGCAACTCCGCGGGCAAACCCACCGTGATCATCCGCGCATACGCTTGCGGCACATCGACGAACACACGCAACGTCGACGCATCCTGAATGTGGAAGAGCTCGCGGCCGGCGGCGCCGCTGCCGGCGTCGATCAACTGACCGACATCGGTGTTGCGCGCGGTGACGACGCCATCGAAGGGTGCATAGATCTTCTGGAACGACACGAGTTGTTCGAGCCGCGACACGTTCGCCTGCGCCGCGTTCAGCGCCGCTTCCTTCGCGAGCATGTCGCCGTTCTTTTCATCGGTCTCCTGGCGCGACACCGAGTTGTTCTTCAGCATCTGCGCCCAGCGCTCCGCAGTCGTCTTCGCAAGCAGATAGTTCGCGCGCGCCGTTTGCGCATCGGCGCGCGCCTGACGAAGCTGATCGTTGATTTCGGGCGCATCGATCTCGGCGAGCAACTGGCCCTTCTTCACCTTCGTGCCGATATCGACGGTCCAGCGCTTCAGATACCCATTGGTGCGCGCGAAGATCGGCGCATCGGAGAACGCGCGGATATCGCCTGCGAGCACGAGATCCTGCGAGGCCTTCATGCGCGTCGGCTTGATGACCTCGACCGTCTGCAAGCCGTGCTCGTTCGCATCGCGTTCGAGTTCCGCGTGCGCGGCGCGGCGCGACAGGATTCCCTGCGCGATGAGCGCGACGACGACCACGAGCGCGATCACGAGCCATAAGCGCCCTCGCCGCCTGTTGCCCGATCGTTGCGACAACTGCTCTTCCATTCTTGCTCCGCCCGCTGTTCGATTGTTTTATTGCGCCGCTTTCCGTGCCGCCGCGCCCGGTCCCTTGCCGCGTGCTTCCATGCGCCGATAGACGATCGAAAACACGACCGGCACGAAGAACAGCGTTGCGATGGTGCCGACCATCAGGCCGCCGATCACCGCCCGCCCGAGCGGCGCATTCTGCTCGCCGCCTTCACCGAGCCCGATCGCCATCGGCACCATGCCGATCATCATCGCGAGCGCGGTCATCAGCACCGGCCTGAAACGCGTATAGCCCGCTTCCAGCGCGGAGCGCACTGCGTCGCCATGTTCGGCGAGCGCGGCGCGCGCGAAGCTCACCACGAGAATGCTGTTTGCCGTCGCGATGCCTATGCACATGATCGCGCCGGTCAATGCGGGAATCGACAACGTCGTATGCGTCAGGAACAACATCCACACGATGCCCGCGAGCGCGCCCGGCAATGCGGTGATGATGATGAACGGATCGAGCCACGACTGGAAGTTCACGACGATCAGCAAGTACACCAGCACGACCGCGAGAATGAGGCCGAATGCGAGACCCGAAAACGATCCGTTCATCGTCTCGACCTGGCCGCGCATTTCGATCGTCGAGCCTTTGGGCAATTCGCCGCGCGCTTCGTCGATGATGCGTTGCACGTCGTCCGCCACTGCGCCGAGATCGCGCCGCTCGGTGGTCGCATAGAGATTGATGGTGGTCTGCGCGTTGTAGTGATAGACGACCGCATCGCGCGCGCTGCGCGAAAGCGTTGCGAGCGCGCCGAGAATATTGGTCTTGCCGCTCGACGATGTCACCGGAATGTTCGCCACCGATTGCAGCGAGTTCATGTCGTATTGCGGCGCCGTCGTGATGACGTTATAGCTCACGCCATTCACCGGATTGAGCCAGAACGTGGGCGTCGTCTGCTGACTGCCCGACAGCGTGATGAGCAGGTTGTTCGCGACATCGCGCTGCGTGAAGCCCGCTTGCAACGCCTTCGTGCGATCGACCTCGACGTTGATCGCAGGCAGATCGGATGGCTGCTGGATGCGCGCATCGACGAGACCCGGCACGCGGCGAATCTTTTCCAGCATGCGATTCGCCAGCGCGCGATTGCCGCGCACATCGCGTCCGGTGATCGCTATATCGATCGGCGCGGGCACGCCGAAGTTGAGAATCTGACTCACGATATCGGCGGGCAGGAATGAAAACGTCACGCCGGGAAACTCCTGCGGCAGGCGCTTTCGCAACTCGTGGATATAGCCTTCTGTCGGCGCGTGATCTTCGTTGAGGCTGATGAGCACGTCGGCATCGGCGGAACTGACCGTGCCCGTGTTGTTGTACGAGAGATTGATACCCGATACCGGCAAGCCCATGTTGTCGATGATCGAGCGAATCTCGCCGCGCGGAATCAGTTGCCTGATGCGTGCATCGACGCGATCCGTCAGCGCCGCCGTTTCCTCGATGCGCGTGCCCGTCTTCGCGCGCATATGCAGCGCGATCACGCCTGAATCGATCGACGGAAAGAAGTCGCGCCCGAGGAACGGCGCAAGCCCGAGCGACAGCAGGCAGCACAGCAGAAACAACGAAGCGAAGCGGCCCGGTTGCGCGAGCTGCGCTTCGAGAAAGCGTCGATAGCGATGGCGCACGGACTCGAAATGACGCTCGAACGCGAGATGAATCCGCACGAACGGATTGCGCGAGCCTTTCATCGATTCGACATCGCCGCCCATGTGCTCGTGATGACGCAACAGATACTTCGCCAGCGTCGGGATCAGCGTGCGCGAGAAGAAGTACGACGCGAGCATCGCGAACACGACGGCTTCGGCCATCGGCACGAACAGGTAATGCGCGACGCCCGTCAGCAGGAACATCGGAATGAACACGATGCAGATAGAGAGCGTCGACACGAGCGTCGGCACGGCGATCTGCTGCGCGCCATCGAGAATCGCATGCTCCAGTTCCTTGCCCTGCTCCAGATTCTGGCTGATGTTTTCGATTGCAACTGTCGCGTCGTCGACGAGGACACCGACCGCAAGCGCGAGGCCGCCGAGCGTCATGATGTTGATCGTCTGCCCGATCGCGGAGAGCGCGACGATCGACGTCAGCATCGAAAGCGGTATCGAGATCGCGATGATGAGCGTCGCACGCCAGCTTCCCAGAAACAGCAGCACCATCAGCGCAGTCAGGCCCGCTGCGATCACCGCTTCACGCAGCACGCCCGACACCGACGCGCGCACGAAGAGCGATTGATCCGCAACGGGCTCGATCTTCAGCGACTCGGGCACCATGCCGCGCAAGGTCGGCAACAGGTTCTTCACGCGCGCGACGATATCGAGCGTCGATGCATTGCCGCTCTTGTTGATCGTGAGTAAGGAAGCGCGGGTGCCGTCCACCCGCACGATATTGGTTTGAGGCTGGAAGCCGTCGCGGACATGCGCGACGTCCTTGATATAGATCGTGCCGCCAGGACCGGTGCGGATCGGTATGTCGTTGAGTCCTTCGATCGAGCCCGGACTCGCGTTCAGGCCGACCGAGTATTCCGTTGCGCCGATCTTCGTCGTGCCCGTCGGCAGAATCAGATTCTGCGCGCTGATTGCATTGACCACGTCGGTCGGCGCGAGGTTCTTCGCCTGCAGCTTGCGCGAATCGATATCGACCATGATCTGCCGCTGCTTGCCGCCATAAGGCAATGGCACCGAAGCGCCTTGCACGGTCGCGAGCTGCGTCTTCAGAAAGCTATTGCCGAAGTCGTAGAGCTGCTGTTCGCTGAGTTCCGACGACGACAACGCGAGCCGCAGAATCGGCACCGTCGATGCATTGAAGCGCAAGATATTCGGCGGCGTGATGCCGGGCGGCAGCGAGCGCAATTGCGTTTGCGAGAGCGCGGTAATCTCGGCGATAGCTTCATCGACATTCGCATTAGGCTGAAAGTAGATGCGAATGACCGCAATGCCCGGCAGCGATTCCGACTCGATGTGCTCGATGTCGTTGACCGCCACCGACAACCCGCGCTCGTAATTGAGCGTGATGCGGCGCTCCATTTGATCGGGCGGCAGGCCCGTATAAGACCAGATGACGCTGACAACGGGAATATCGATATTCGGAAAGATATCGGTCGGCGTCCGCACGATGACGAGCGGACCGATGATCAGCAAGAGCAACGACAGGACGATGAATGTGTACGGGCGCTTCAGCGCGAGTCTGACAATCCACATCTAGGTTTCGCCTGCCCCGTTCGTTGTTCGTTATTCGAATGCTATGCGACGACACTGCGCCCGCAGACGCAAATGCACTCGATACGATGACACAACTGAAGCTTACAAAACAATTTGCGCAAACGGTTGCGAGGGTTTTTGCGGAATGATTTCTGCAGAAGAATGCGGGGCCGCACCGAAAACGGAACGCGCGTTCCAATTGTTGGAAATGAATTGCGCCTCGCAGAGCGCGAGGCGCTTGGCGATGCGGAAAGTTATGCCGCTACGGGACGAAGATCGAGTACGCGCTTGGCCTTGCCGGTTGCCGTCGTCGGCAGTTCGCCGGAATCGAGCACGCGCACTTGCGTCGATACGCCGACCATCGTCTTGACGCGATGCTGAAGTTCGCGCGAGAGACCGGCGCGGTCGCTCTCGTTCAGCGTTGCGCAGACTTCCGGGCGTGCTTCGACTGAGACGGACAGCGAATCCATGTGGCCGTCGCGCGACACGCACAACTGATACTGGCCGCTCAGGCGCGGAATCGCAAGGATCAACTCTTCGATCTGGCTCGGGAACACATTGACGCCGCGAATGATAAGCATGTCATCCGAGCGGCCCGTGATCTTCGCGAGGCGACGCATCGAGCGCGCGCTCGGCGGCAGCAACGAAGTGAGATCGCGCGTGCGGTAACGGATCATCGGCATCGCTTCCTTCGTGAGCGAAGTGAAGACCAGTTCGCCCGTGCTGCCTTCCGGAAGCACTTCGCCCGTCACGGGATCGATAATCTCGGGATAGAAATGATCTTCCCAGATCGTCGGGCCATCCTTCGTCTCGATGCATTCACACGCAACGCCCGGACCCATGATTTCCGAGAGGCCGTAGATGTCGAGTGCCTGTATGCCGGCACGCGTTTCGATCTCGCTGCGCAATCCCTGGCTCCATGGCTCGGCGCCGAAGATGCCGATCTTGAGCGACGTGTTCGCCGGGTCCATGCCCTGCCGTGTCATTTCATCGAGCAGATTCAGCATGTACGACGGCGTGACGAGAATGATCTTCGGCGCGAAATCGCGGATCAGTTGAACCTGCTTTTCGGTCTGACCGCCTGACATCGGCACCACCATGCAGCCCAGACGTTCGGCGCCGTAGTGAATGCCGAGACCGCCGGTGAAGAGACCATAGCCGAACGCATTGTGCAGCGTGTCGCCTCTGCGCCCACCAGCAGCTCTGATTGAACGCGCCGTGACGTTGGCCCACGTGTCGATGTCTTTCGCGGTATAGCCGACCACCGTCGGCTTGCCCGTCGTGCCGCTCGATGCATGCACGCGCACGACCTGATCGCGCGGCACGGCGAAGAGCCCGAAGGGATAGTTGTCGCGTAGGTCGGTTTTCGTCGTGGTCGGGAAACGCGCGAGATCGGATAGCTCGCGCAGGTCGTCTGGATGCACGCCCGCAGCGTCGAAAGCACGGCGATAGTGTGCGACGTTTTCATAGGCGTGACGCAACGTCCACTTCAGGCGTTCGAGTTGCAGTGCCTGAAGCTCGTCCCGGCTCGCGCGCTCGATCGGTTCCAGTTCGCTTTGCTGTGCAATGGATTGAACCACGGTTGTCTCCTGCATGAATGCTCGATGAATGAATGATGCGTCTTCGCTTCAGTGAAAGCGCTGGCCCGAATAACGCAATGCCGCGATGAGCGGCGATGCGCGATAACGGTCTTCGCCGTAATGCGCAGCGAGATGAAGCAGCACGTCGTGAACGCGGCCGATGCCGATGCGTTCGCCCCACGCGAGCGGTCCGAGCGGATAGTTCACGCCCTTCTCCATCGCGAGGTCGAGATCGGCGCTCGTGCAAACGCCTTGATTCACGGCGTCGGCCGCTTCGTTGACGAGCATCGCGACGGTTCGCATCACGGTCATGCCGGCGACATCGTTCAATGGCACGACTGCATAACCGGCTTGCGCCAATGCGCCGGCTGCCGCAGCGTAGGCTTCGCCGGAGCATTGACGCGCGTGCGTGAGCGCCACGCTTTGCGCGTTCGCATAGTCCAGCGCGAGATCGATCAGCACGATGTTGTCGATGCCAAGCGCATGCGCGCGTTCCGTCGCCGTGCGTCCATCGGTAAGGAAAAGATACGCATCATCGATTTGTGCGATCAGCCCGGGCATGTCGTTTCTAGCGACGCTCGCCGGCGCGATGCGCGCTTGCAGGCGTTCGTATAAAGGCACGCTTTCTCCGAGCACGATCTTCGAAGGCGTATGAGCATTCGTTTCGATGCGCGCGACAGGCTTCGTGGCATCAGCGCCATAGTCATAAAAGCCACGGCCGGTCTTGCGACCAAGAAAGCCCGCGTTCACCAATTCCTGTTGAATCAGCGAAGGCGTGAAGCGCGGATCGTTGAAGTACGCGTTGAACACCGATTGCGTCACGGCGAAATTCACGTCGTGGCCGATCAAGTCCATCAACTCGAATGGACCCATTCTGAAGCCGCCCGAATCGCGCATGACGGCATCGATGGAAGCGGCGTCAGCGCCCTGCTCGTTGAGCACGCGCAAGCCTTCCGCATAGAACGGCCGAGCCACGCGATTGACGATGAATCCCGGCGTCGATTTTGCATGTACCGGCGTCTTGCCCCATGCCGCGGCTGTGGCATGCACGGTTTGTGCGACCGCATCGGATGTTGCGAGTCCGTGCACGACTTCGACGAGGGCCATGAGCGGTGCCGGATTGAAGAAGTGCATCCCGACCACGCGCGACGGATGCTTCAAGGGCGCCGCGATCGCCGTGATCGAAATGGATGACGTGTTGGTCGCGAGCATGCACTCGTGCGTCACGATGCTTTCGAGCTCGATGAACAGCGCGCGCTTGAGCTCGAGACGTTCCGCAATGGCTTCGATGACAAGCGATGCCGTGCGCAAGTCAGCGAGACTCGTAACGACGCGCACGCGATCGATGGCTTGCTGTCCTGCGGACTCTTCGAGCTTCTTCTTGTCGATCAGGCGCTGCACGTTCGCCGCGATTGCATTGCGCGCCTTGTCGAGCGCTTTCGCATCGAGATCGTAAAGCAGCACGGTGTGCCCCGCGAGCGCTGCGACCTGGGCAATGCCTGCGCCCATCGCGCCGGCGCCGATCACGCCGACGATCGCCGATGTCTGAATGGCCTGTGTCATGTCGCCAAGTCCCTCAGACGCGCTCGATTGCGATCGCGATGCCCTGACCCACGCCGATGCACATCGTGCATAGCGCATGGCGCCCGTTGCGGCGCTCGAGTTCGTACATTGCGGTGGTGACGAGGCGCACACCCGATGCGCCGAGCGGATGACCGAGCGCGATGGCGCCGCCATTCGGATTCACGCGCGGATCGTCCTCGGCAAGGCCCAGTTGACGAAGCACCGCGATGCCTTGCGATGCGAAGGCCTCGTTGAGTTCGATGACGTCGAACTGATCGAGCGTGAGGCCTGTACGTGCAAGCAGCTTCTTCGTCGCGGGCGCGGGACCGATGCCCATGATGCGCGGCTCGACACCCGCCGTCGCCATGCCGATGATGCGCGCTCGCGGCGTGAGTCCATGGCGCCTCGCAGCATCCTCGTTCGCGATGATGAGCGCGCATGCGCCATCGTTCACGCCCGATGCGTTGCCCGCGGTCACGCTGCCGTCGGGACGCACGACGCCCTTCAGCTTCGCGAGCGATTCGAGCGAGGTCTCGCGCGGATGCTCGTCGCGATCGATCGCGATCGCTTCGCCCTTCTTTTGCGGCACATTCACCGCGACGATTTCCTGTGCGAGCGTGCCATCGGCCTGTGCGCGTGCCGCACGCTGCTGGCTGCGCAGCGCGAAGCGATCTTGCGCATCGCGCGAAATGTTGAAATCGACCGCGACGTTCTCCGCGGTCTCCGGCATCGAGTCGACGCCATATCGCACACGCATCGCGCGATTGATGAAACGCCAGCCGATGGTCGTATCGAAGATATCAGCCGAACGCGAGAATGCGCTCGATGCTTTACCCATCACGAAAGGCGCACGCGTCATGCTCTCGACGCCACCCGCAAGATACAGCGAACCGTCGCCGGCCTTGATCGCGCGCGCGGCACTGCCGACCGCGTCCATGCCCGAGCCGCACAGACGGTTGATCGTCGAGCCCGGCACGTCGATAGGCAAACCCGCGAGCAAGCTCGACATGCGCGCGACGTTGCGGTTATCTTCGCCAGCCTGATTCGCGCAGCCGTAGATCACATCGTCGATCTGCGTCCAGTCCACCGACGCGTTGCGCTTCATGAGCGCGGTGATGGGCACGGCGCCGAGATCGTCGGCGCGGACGTCCTTGAAAACGCCGCCGTAGCGGCCGAATGGAGTACGAATCGCGTCGCAAATGAAGGCTTCAGTCATGACAAGTCTCGATGTGGAGAATGATCGATCGCAGCGAAGCCGCGCAATAGTTGCATTGCTAACGACTTCGGCGCTTGAATAGATTTGGAATCGCTTCGGCTTCACGCGCACCGTTGCGATGCGCGACTTTCTAATGAATCGGGACGTCGCTTACCGCTCGTCGAAGCTCACAACCACGCGCTCGCTCACCGGATGGCACTGGCAGGTCAGCACGAA
>NZ_JALQDP010000009.1:0-3690 GCF_023631165.1 Caballeronia sp. AZ1_KS37
CGGGACGTCGCTTACCGCTCGTCGAAGCTCACAACCACGCGCTCGCTCACCGGATGGCACTGGCAGGTCAGCACGAAACCCTCATCGATCTCGTGTTGTTCGAGCGTGTAGTTCTTGTCCATCTTCACTTCGCCTTCGAGCACTTTCGCGCGGCACGTGCAGCACACCCCGCCCTTGCACGCGTACGGCAACGCGAGCCCTGCCTTCAGACCGACATCGAGCACGCTCACGCCTTCATAAGGCAAGCGCAGCTTGCGCTTCTTGCCGTCGATGACCAGTTCCAGATCCGCCGCCGGCGTGCTCTCCGTAATCTCGATCGTCGGCGCACCCGCCTGCGGCAACGGCGTGCCGAAGCGCTCCACATGAATCTGCTTCGGCGGCACGCCCGCTTCTTTCAGCGCCGCTTCAGCGGCGTCCATCATCGGGCCGGGGCCGCAGATGAACGCTTCATCGATCTCTTCAGGCGAGAGCAGCGTCGAAAGAAACGCCTTGCACTTCTCTTGATCCAGCACGCCGTTGAACAACTCGACATCCTGCAAATCATCGGACAGCACGTGATACAGCGAGAACCGGTCCATATACCGGTTCTTCAGATCCTCGAGTTCCTCGGCAAACATGATCGCGTCGACACTGCGATTGCCGTACACCAGCGTGAAGCGGCTCGTCGGCTCCATGTCCAGCGTCGTCTTGATGATCGCCAGCACCGGCGTGATGCCCGAGCCGCCCGAGAACGCCACGTAATGCTTTGCGTGATCCGCGTTCAGATGCGTGAAGAAGCGCCCGTCGGGCGTCATCACCTCGATCTCATGGCCGGGCTTCAAGGTCTCGAACGCGAAGTTCGAGAAGCGCCCGCCGCGCACGCGCTTGATGCCGATGCGCAATTCGCCATCGCGATCGTAGTCGGTCACGCCCACGCAGATCGAATACGAGCGGCGCGTCTCCTCGCCATCGATATGCGTCTTGAGCGTCACGAACTGGCCCTGCGTAAAGCGAAACGCATCGCGCAATGCGGGCGGCACATCGAATGAAACGGTGAGCGCGTCGGCGGTTTCGGGGCGCACGTCGCGAATGCGCAGCGGATGAAATTGCGGAGTCGCCATGTTTTCTCGGCTCGCTTGTCAGTGAGGTTCAGTACGGCTTGAAGTAATCGAACGGCTCGCGGCAATCGATGCATCGATACAACGCCTTGCACGCCGTCGAGCCGAATTGCGCCAGCTTCTCCGTGTGCGTCGAGCCGCAGCGCGGGCACGCGATCGTCGCGGGCTTGCGCGCCACGAAGCGGATCGGCTTTTCCGTGCTAACGCATGCGCCCGTCGGCGGCGCGATGCCATAGCGGCGCAGCTTCTCGCGCGCGTCATCGGTGATCCAGTCGGTCGTCCACGCAGGCGCCAGCACCGTCTCGATGCGATGCGCGCCGAGTTGCGCATCATCGATCGCTTTCGCGATGTCCTCAGCAATCTGCGACATCGCAGGACAGCCCGAGTACGTCGGCGTGATCACCACTTCGAGCACGCCATCGTCGCCGTGACGTACATCGCGCAAGATGCCCAGCTCGCGAATCGATACCACCGGAATCTCCGGATCGGGCACCGACTCGAGCACGTGCCACGCGCGTTCGATCGTGGTTTGCATGGCCTGCATTACCAGCTCGCGCCCGGATGCTGACGCGCCAGGCTCTGCATCTCCGCCAGCAGATAACCCATGTGCTCCGAGTGCTCGCCTTGCTTGCCCGTCGTGACGTGCTGCACTTCTACGGGCACTTTGAGCGTCGCTTCATCGAGCGCCGATGCAACCTGCTCGCGCCACGCCGCTTCGAACTCGCTCGCCAGCGGCGCGATGCCCGCATCGGCGACGGCCTGTTCGATTGCATCGGTCGCGAAGAACTCGCGCGTGTACGGCATCAGATAATCGAGCGCAGCCTGCGCACGCCGATGCGACTCCGCAGTGCCATCGCCGAAACGCACCAGCCAGTCGCGCGCGTGATGCAGGTGATAGCTCGTCTCCTTGATCGACTTCGCCGCGATCGCCGCGAGTTGCGCATCGTTCGATGATTGCAATGCGCTCCACACTTCCATCATCAACGCCGAGTACAGGAAGTTGCGCACGATCGTCACCGCGTAATCGCGCTCCGTGCGCGTCGTGCCCGCGAGCGGGCCGAAGTGCGGCAACTCCGCGATCGTGTAGTTGGCGAACTCGCGCTCGGTGCGAAAGTATGCGTAATCGTCTTCGGTCTTTTTGTTGCCGTTGAGCGATGCTTCGAGCGAAGCAGCATGCGTGTAGAGCAAACGCGCCTGACCGATCAGATCCAGACTGATGTTCGCCAGCGCAATATCCTCTTCCAGTGCCGGGCCGTGACTGCACCACTCCGCGTTGCGCTGTCCGAGAATCAGCGCGTTGTCGGCAAGACGCAGCACGTAGGCGAGATGTTCTTTCTGGCTCATGTCGCGCGCCCTTACATGTGATTGATTTCGTCGGGCAGCACGAAGAACGTCGGATGCCGATAGATCTTGTCGCCCGCGGGCTCGAACAACTCGGCCTTGTCTGCCGGGTCCGATGCCGTGATCGCCGCCGAGGGCACCACCCAGATGCTCACGCCTTCCTGACGACGCGTGTACACGTCGCGCGCCATGCGCAACGCCGCGCCCGCGTCCGGTGCGTGCAGGCTGCCGCAATGCTTGTGATCCAGTCCCTGCTTGCTGCGCACGAACACTTCCCAGATCGGCCATTCCTTGTTCATCTTCATCGTCTCCATGCTCATGCAGCTTGTTGGTGGGCGCGGGCTTTTTGCTTCTCTGCATACGCCAGTGCGGCTTCGCGAACCCACGCGCCGTCATCGTGTGCCTTCACGCGCGTGGCGAGGCGCTCCTTGTTGCACGGGCCGTCGCCGTTGACCACGCGCCAGAACTCGTCCCAGTCGATCGCGCCGTAGTCGTGCGCTTGCCGCGCTTCGTTCCACTTCAAATCGGGATCGGGCAATGTGACGCCGAGGATCTTCGCCTGCTCGACGGTCGCATCGACGAACTTCTGACGCAGGTCATCGTTCGAGATGCGCTTGATGCCCCACGCGAACGACTGGCCGCTGTGGATCGAATCCTTGTCGCTCGGGCCGAACATCATCAGCACCGGCCACCACCAGCGGTTCACCGCCTGCTGCACGAGATCCTTCTGCGCTTGCGTGCCTTTCATCATCGCGAGCAGCGCGTCGAAGCCCTGGCGTTGGTGGAACGACTCCTCCTTGCAGATGCGGATCATCGCGCGGGCATACGGCCCGTAGGTGCAGCGGCACAGCGGAATCTGGTTCATGATCGCGGCGCCATCGACGAGCCAGCCGATCACGCCGACATCGGCCCACGTGGGTGTCGGATAGTTGAAGATGCTCGAATATTTCGCCTTGCCTGCGTGCAGCGCGGCCACGAGTTGATCGCGCGAGACGCCCAGTGTTTCGGCCGCGCTGTAGAGGTACAGGCCGTGGCCGCCTTCGTCCTGCACCTTCGCGAGCAGGATCGCCTTGCGTTTGAGGCTCGGCGCGCGGCTGATCCAGTTGCCCTCGGGCTGCATCCCGATGATCTCCGAATGCGCGTGCTGCGAGATCTGACGCACCAGCGTCTTGCGATACGCCTCGGGCATCCAGTCCTGCGGCTCGATCTTGCCGTCGGCCTGCATCACCGCGTCGAAGCGGGTTTGGGCGGC
>NZ_JALQDP010000010.1:0-71979 GCF_023631165.1 Caballeronia sp. AZ1_KS37
TACGCCTCGGGCATCCAGTCCTGCGGCTCGATCTTGCCGTCGGCCTGCATCACCGCGTCGAAGCGGGTTTGGGCGGCAGAGGCTGCGGCTTCGTGGCTTTCGGCTGTGGACGTCGCGCTGGGGAGGTCGAGGGATTGCGTGTACATGCGGGGCTCCGCCGTCTTTTTGAGATGCGATGGAGCGAGTATATCCATTAACCGACCGTCCGGTTGATTAATTTTGCATGCAACTATGTCGATATAGATAGCGTCGCGTTAACCCGGAACCGAGTCTGACCCATGAAGTCATCCGCACGCAAAAAAGCCCAGCCGAAAGCCGGACTGGGCAAAACCACCGGTGATTCGGTGGCGGAGGTCGCTTCACGTTCACGCAAACCGTGCCGAAAAGCGCATTTCGAGTTTTATATGCAATCGACCAGAACCGCGCGCGTCGCGGGGGCTTACCGCCGCTTCCTGACGCTCACTGCCCGAAGAACACGCCTTGCGTATCGACCCGCATGGTCGCACGGCCCGATTGCGCCGCCGCACCTGTCGAAGATCCGTATCCTTCTGCCCGCGCCCGCGCGGCACGCATATCGCCGACGCGCATTTCGGCCGCCTGCAGTTTCGCCGGGTACGACGCGTCTTCCGCGACCGGCGAATAACCTGCCTTCTGAAGTTGAACGAGTTCACCACTAAGTTCTGCACGGCCCACTGCCGCGCTGAACTGGGCGAACGATGCGAGCGGTGCGGACATCACCAGGACTGCGACGACTGCGTTGACCCACGATTTCATGATCCGGCTCTCCCCGTTTTCGATAAATCGGCCGACTCGCGGTTCGAGCCATGCCGAATGGACGACGCAGAGTGTAAGTGCACAACTGCAAGCAATCATTCGTCGTGACGAAGAAGCATCTTTACGGAATCGGTAAGGATCGAGCGGCGCGTGGTAGCGCCGAAGATGCAGTGGAGCGAAAAGACCGTCGACCAAGCCAGCCGTCACCGTCATCGCGCGGTCAGTTTCGCGCAATGCAATGAAGACTCGCGCAATTATTCCGATATCGACAAAGATC
Organism: Caballeronia sp. AZ1_KS37; assembly: GCF_023631165.1. Taxonomy (NCBI): domain Bacteria; kingdom Pseudomonadati; phylum Pseudomonadota; class Betaproteobacteria; order Burkholderiales; family Burkholderiaceae; genus Caballeronia; species Caballeronia sp. AZ1_KS37. The sequence goes on from NZ_JALQDP010000010.1 coordinate 1,052, forward strand.
ATTCAACGGAAACGAGAATGATCTTCGGCAAGCGCGTCTTTACACTCCGTTCACAAGCTGCTTAAGACGAAACGGGCAGCACGATCAGAAATCCGAATCGGAGGTAGTCATCATGAAGACGTTCATTTCCGCAGTCGCCGTCGCCGCTGCCCTCGCCGTTCCCGCTCTGTCGTTCGCGCAGCAATCGGATGCGCCGCTGAGCCGCGCTCAGGTACGCGCCGAACTGGTCCAACTCGAAAAGGCAGGCTACAACCCGAACATCAGCGACCCGTCTTATCCGTCGAACATCCAGGCAGCGCAAGCCCGCGTGAGCTCGGAGCAGCTTGCGCAAGTGACACCCCAATCGAGCGCCTACGGTTCGGTCGCCAATGGTTCGTCGCAATCAGGCCGCATCACCGGCGTTCAGCCGCGGGCGCTCGGTACATACTTCGGCCAGTAAGTTCAGATAGCGTCGACAGACGCATCGCATAAGCAGCAATGCATAGGGCGACATCGTATCGATGTCGCCCTATGCGTTTTGCGTGCGAAACACATCATGCATGATGGCGTTTTGCACTTTGCATTATCGCTACCGACCTTGCCTGCTCAGACGCTCAATGTCAGTTCGCCGGAATAGTCACGACCGGCGACTTCGCCGTGTCCGTGACTTCCGCAAGCGCCATCAGATTCTGCACGACCGTGAACGCGTATTTCGAATCGAAGTCGCTGCGATCGATCCAGTAGTTGGCCTTGTCGTAGAGCACGCTCACGTACGCATCCTGCGGCGCCTTCTCGCCGACTCTCACGATGATCGTCGGCCGCGTTTCTCCGCCGATCAACCCGATGCCCGGCTTGGTCGCGCCGCTGCCCACCTGCTCGTCAGGAACGGCGATCTGCGCGCCGAGATCGGTGAGGATGCCGAGCACCGAGCGCGTGACCATCGGGATGCGGTTGTGGTCCGACGACTGCCCATAGACGATTTCGTAAGTCTTCATCTTTGGCGAGAGGTGCAGCAGTTTTCTGACGAGCGTGAGATCGTCGACGACAGCCTTGTTCGAACCGCTGCGCGTCGCGCCGAGCGTGATGAATACGCCGCCCTTGTCGGCGCTGTTGCCCTTCGCGGCCTTGTCGGGCTTGCCGCTCTTGTCGTCATCCGCGTTGCGCGTCTCGATGTTCAATTCGCCCGCTAGTTGCAGCCTGCGAAGCGCCTGCAGAAGCAGGAAGAACTCGGGCGATCCAGATGCGTTCGGCCCGCCCAACGCCGTGCCGTTTTGCAAGCCACTGATCGACTGCGCGGTGATGCGCAACAGCAGATCGATCGGAATGCCGCTTTCGGCGAGCGGCAAGACGAGTGTCGGCGAAAGCGGCCGGATATAAGCGCTGGCGTAGGCGTCGCCCGTGGTCGGCGTGAACGTGAAAGTCGGATGATTCGAGTAGGAGACGCTGCCCGTTGCCTGCGCGTAGTTCGGCTGCGCGCCGGAGCCGGCGTTGAGCACGACGCCGCCCGTCGTATCGAACGTGTACGCGGCGATGATGCTGCTCACCGTGAGAAACGACGGCGCATCAGCGAAGCGCAAGCCGACAATCGCGGCAAGAATTTCACGCTTCTTCGCATCGCCGAGCGCCCGGGCGTAATCGACCTGATCGGCCTTCAGGCGACCCGGGCCGATGCCAGCGCATCCCGCTGCGAGAAAGGCGACGGAGAGAATTGCGATCGATACGGCTTTCCTTGTCATGGCTTTATATGAGGGTGATGAGGAGGATCGTCGGCACGCAGCCGCGGAACACCCGGGCGGCGTCCGCAAATTTCGTACCTTTGGACACGAACGATCCCATCCGGCGCGTTGCGCGCCGTCTCATCAACGACGTTGCGACCCGACGCCTTCGTCAGGCCCCGAGCAACGTCAGATCACGAAGCGCCGTGCCGCTGCGTGTTCGACTGCGCGTGCTCAGCCGGTGCGGATGGCTGAGCGATGTGCCGGCTCGCTTCCTTGTGTTGCGCGACGAGCGCATCGAGCCGGTCCTGCGCGAAGCGCGGACCGTCGTCGCGCGCGAAAGCTGGTGCGGCGAGCGTCGCCGCCGCAAGGACGATGACCGTGGCGAAAGGCGTTCTTTTCATGATTCACCCCGCGATTGAGCGCGGCAAGCCCCGGGCGTCGCCGCTCGACTAGCATCGCACATCGAGGGAAATGCTGCGCGGCGCGGCGCTTTTGTCGTACAAACGCTGGACGGCATGGTCTCGGAATTATTTAGCAACCCGTATCAATAAGTCGCTTTCATTCGCGCGCATGTGATCATTAGAAAAGATGCGGCGGCGTGCGGTCGGTCATGTCGCGCGGCAAGGTCTCGTCGAGCTCGAACTCCACACTCGGATAATCCTGCAGACGGCCGCTCACCTCCGCTTCGCGTTCGCTCGTGAACAGCCCGTCGAGATAATCGAACGTCAGCTTGCCGACGAGCGCCTTCAACGCAAGTTCGGCGCTGCGCTTCGGCTCCGTGGCGATATCGCCCGAATCCATGCAGGCGCAGAACTGGCCGTTCTTCGAATCCATTCCGCCGATGTCGATCACCTTGCCGTCGACGTTCTGCGCGAGCACGCGCTGCTCCACCGCAAAGAGCCTGAACGGGCGTTCGAGACTTGCGGGCGGCTCGGAAGGGATTTCCCTGCTTTCACGATCGGCCATGGTGCGTTCTCCGGTTTGCACATTGATCGAGACGGTGCAGCAAAGGCCGCGCCCGCCATCTGTGCATTGCAGCATCGACGCGCCTTTCTGCGCACGTCGCGCCGTCCTACGATGAACCATCGGCCACGCAATCGAAGGAGCTGTCACCGTGAATGGAACCATGAGCGGCAAAATCGCGGTCATCACCGGCGCGAGCCGCGGACTCGGACGCAACGCCGCATTGAAGCTCGCGCAGGCAGGCGCCGGCGTGATCGGCACCTACAACCGCAACGCGGACGCGGCGCGCTCGCTCGTCGATGAGGTCGCGAAATCCGGCGGCAAGGCGGCCATGCTGCCGCTCGACGTCGCGCATTGCGGCACCTTTGCCGCTTTCGGCGACGCGCTGTGCAAGACGCTCGAAGATACGTTCGAGCGCGAGAACTTCGACTTTCTCGTGAACAACGCGGGCATCGGCATTCATGCGCTCTTCGCGGAGACGACGCCCGCGCAGTTCGACGAACTCGTCAATATCCAGCTGAAGGGACCGTTCTTTCTGACGCAGACGCTCCTGCCCTATCTGCATGAGGAAGGCGCGATTCTCAATGTGTCGAGCGGACTCACGCGTTTCGCGTTGCCGGGATTCGCGGCCTATGCCGTGATGAAAGGCGGGATCGAGGTGCTCACGCGCTATCTCGCGAAGGAACTCGGGCCGCACGGCATCACGGTGAACACCATCGCGCCGGGCGCGATCGAGACGGCTTTCGGGGGCGGCGTCGTGCGCGACGATCACGACACCAACCGGTTCGTCGCGGACAACACGGCGCTCGGGCGCGCGGGTGTGCCGGACGATATCGGCGGCGCGATCGTGGCGATGCTCTCGGACGGCAATCGCTGGATGACGGCGCAGCGCGTCGAGGTATCGGGCGGGATGTTCATCTGACACGAGGAAATGCGCCGCGCGCGGACAAAAAAAACCGGACGCCGAGGCGTCCGGTTTTTTGCATGCCACATGCGTAATGCCTAATGCATCACGCCGCGAAGCATCGCTTAGAAGCGGTGGATGATACCCACGCCCGCTGCGAACATGCTGCGCGATGCCGACGGCGCGCTTTGGAAGCCATCGCCGATTGTCGCGTTGGCGGCCGTCTGACGGTTCGTCGACGTGTTCGACGGAACAGCCAGCGTGTTGCCGTTCGCGCGCTGGAATGCTTCCAGTGCGTACAGGCCCGTGCGCTTCGACAGCGAGTAGTACTGCGAGAGGTTGAACTGGTGGTACGACGCTGCGTCGTTGATGCCGTTCGCCTTGCTGGCCCACGTGTAGCTGTAGCCCGCTGCGAAGTCCCATGCCGACGTCGCCTTCCAGTGCAGCACCGTGCCGGCCGTGTTGAACACGGCTTCGTCGGTGAAGCGCGAGTTCACGCCCGGAATGTACTGAACGTTCGTGTACGTGACGGAGATGTCCCACGCGCTGTTGAACTGGTAGCCGCCTGCAACCGCGAAGCGCTGCTGCGCTTGTGCGCGCTGGTAGCCAGCCGTCACCGCCGACACGCCCGGCTGACCCGAACCATCGGTCGCTGCCGTGCTGTTGATCGTCGTCGAGCTGCTGCTGTAGACGCCGCCGCCTTCCGCCGCGTTGTTGATGCGGGAGAACGCCACCGTGCCGCCGATCGGGCCTTGCTGATACTGCAGCGCAGCCGTCCAGGTCGAGCCTTGGTACACGCTGTCAGGCACGCCAGCGAAGGAGTACGAGCCGCTCACCGTCAGGCCGTAGAACTTCGGCGACGTGTAGACGATCGAGTTGTTCGCGCGGTAGATCGTGTCCAAACCGTCCAGATCGCCCGGGTGCGCGCCGAAGTAGCCGGTCAGCCAGTTCGTCGGGCTGTACGGCGAGAGCAGCGTGTAGTACGAGGTGTACTGGCGACCCGCAGTCAACGTACCGTATGCCGGGTTCGTCAGACCGACCCATGCCTGGCGGCCGAACAGCGCGTTGGTGAACTGCGCTTGTCCGCTGTTGATGTCGAAGCCCGATTCCAACTGGAAGATGGCCTTGTTGCCGCCGCCCAGATCTTCGGCGCCCTTCAAACCGAAGCGGCTACCGGCCCAAATGCCCGATCCGGTCTTGATGTTCGAGCGGCCCGGATTCGTCTTGGCCAGGTTGGTCTGGCTGCTTTGATAGACGATCGAATCGTCGACGATACCGTACAGCGTGACGCTGCTTTGCGCGAACGCCGGTGCCGCGGCGGCGAACGCCGTGGCTGCGACGATTGCTGCCTTGGTCATCGTGAAACCCTTCATTTTTTCTCCTCAAGCGGTGGGCAATTTACTTGCATGCGAGTCTTGGAACCGGTGCCGCCGTGGCGACTTCTTATGTTTCAACTCGTAACTTTTATCGCTGGCAAGTGTATGGCTTACAGTCCGAATGCGAAAGAAAGACGCGGTTTTGTGTCGTTTTTTTTCACTGTCTGGTTAACCAGTATTTTCTGGTTCGCAGATATTGGGCAAACGGTCACGAAACTGACAGAAAGCTGACAGCAATGTGGCGCGATGACGGTCCGCGCGGGGCCGAATCGACAGCGCGGCGGCTAGAGATAACGAGGGATTCGACCGCAGTCAGAAAGGACGCGGCTTGACGGGACAAGGCTTGTCCGCTTTCGGAGATACAAGCCAATTGCCATTCTTTGGGGACGGGAAACGCGATAGCCCGAACAGGCTCGCGGAAAATTCGCGTGCGTCGTGCAGGCGACGGTCGACGGCGCTGCATCGGAATAGATCTGACAGTTACCCGACGATGCGCAGACGCGAAATTGACATCGGGCGAACGCGCTGCAAGCTTGCGTCGCCCGACCGGGTCGGCTAGTGCTCGATCTTCGAGCGCAGTTCGCGCGCCGTTTCAAGCAGGCCTTCGTAGCCCGAACGCGCATGCGAGGGCAGATCGGGATCGCCGACGAGCGTGCCGAGCGTCTCGATGATGCTGTACAGAATGCCCTTGGCCGCGCCCGCCGCCATCTTGCCCGCGGCGTAGGACTCGTCGACGTGCGAGATGGCCGCATCGAAATGCTCGACGTCCGGATGCGCCTCGCCGATACCCGATGCGTCGTCGCGCGGCTTGGTCGGGTCGCTGTTCATGATGATGGTCCTCCGTGTGTGGTTTCCGCTCTCTGCTCTCTGTATAGCGCCGCGGCGCGAAGCGTGCAATCGGGTGCGAGCGAGGGACAGCGCCGCACGCCTCAGGATGCGGGCAGTTCCTGCACCGGCTGGATGACGTGCACGCGCCGGGCGTCCCGCGGGCCCCTGCCTGCCCCGTGAGGCACGCCGCGCTCCATCAAAAGCGCGCGCAGCTCGACGATGACCGGGAACACCTCGTGATTGTGGTCCGCGCCCTGCCGGTCGTGCGCCTCCTGCTCGCGCTCGACGATCCAGCGATCCTCCTTGAAGATGCGCTCGGTGAACCACACGAGCAAGGGCCACGCGGCATCGAGCAGGCCCGGGATTTTCGGGCGGCGAATCGACAACAGGCCGAACGTGCGGTTCGTGCGCTGCTCGGCGTCGAGCGGCACGTATGCGATCCACAGGTCCATCACCATCGTGTCGTCCTTGGTGCGGATCTTGAGCGTCTGATACGGGTACTCGGTGCGGATCGTCATCACGTCCTTCTGGCCGTCGTCGGGCTTCGAGCCGCGCTTTTGCCCGAAGACGAGCGCTTCGCCGATCGGCTGCTTGCCCGCTTCGCGCGCGAACGTGTAATCGACTTCGATCCAGTCCTCGCCGCGCCGTCTGCCGAGCGAGCGCGCGCGCATGCTGCCCATCTGCCGCCGATGCAGGAACTGATGGTTCATGTCCATCAGATTTTCGTGCATGAACGAGTAGTGGCACTTCACCGCGCGGCCGAAGCGGCGCGTCTTGTATGCGCGATCGGTGGCGGAGCCGAGATCGGGAAACTTGGTGGCATCGGCGAGCGCCGGGTCGCCCGTGAACACGAAAACCAGCCCGCCCGCCTCGCGGCACGGATACGCGCGCACGCCGTTAGGCAGGCGTTCGCGTCCGAGATAAGGGATGTCGGTGCAGCGGCCGGTGCAGTCGTAGGTCCAGCCGTGATAGCAGCAACGGATCGATTCCCCGTCGACGACACCCGCCGACAACGGCACCTGCCGATGCGCGCAGCGGTCTTCCAGCGCGAAGACCTTGCCCGAGGCGGTGCGTACGAGCACGATCGGATCGCCCGCGAAACGCACGCCGTGCGCGCGCCCCGCTTTCACCTCGCGCGACCACGCGAGCGGATACCAGTGATCGGGATGAATGTCGACGCGGCGCAGATCCCGCGGCGGCTTGGCGGGTGTATCGGTTGATCCGGCTTCCTGCTCGCCTTGCGGCAACGCTGCGTGCATGTACGACGCCTCCGGTGAAGGGAGATCGGTTTGAACGCCGCGAGCCGCGCGGCGCAATGAACGACCATTCGCAGTCTACACGGCGTCGCTCATTTCGGCGCGCGCCGGATTCTCGCGCTCACGCTTGCTGCCCGAGATGCGCGTGCAGATGATCGATCAACGCGCGCACCTTCGGCGGCAGAAAGCGATTCGGCGGATAAAGCAGCCACACCGGTCCCTGATACGCCCGCGCCTGCATGTCCCAGTCCGCGAGCACGGCCTGCACGCTGCCCGACGCGAGCGCATCGCGGGCGGCGAAATCCGGCAGCGCCGCGATGCCGAGCCCGTCTTCGGCCGCGTCCAGCCGCGCGCCCGCGTGATTCGCGATATAGCGCCCGCGCACCGCGACTGTCACCGTTTCGCCGTTGTTGCTGAAGCGCCAGCGGTTGTCGTCGGCGGTTTCGCCCAGATGGATGCAATCGTGCAGCGCCAGCTCGCGCGGATGCGCCGGCGCGCCACGCTCCCGCAGATAGCCCGCCGACGCGCACAGCAGCCAGCGCACGCATCCGAGCGGGCGCGCGGCGAGCCCTTGCGGCGGATGGCTCGTCGCGCGGATGACGAGATCGACGTCGCTGTCGAGCGGATCGATATCGTGATCGCTGAAGACGAGCTGAAGATCGACATCCGGATACGCCGCGAGAAACGCCGGCACGAGCGGATGAATCACGGACTTCGCGTAAGCCGTCGGCGCCGACAGCGCGACGCGGCCCTGCGGCTTGCCCGACACCTGCCCCGCCGCATCGACCGCGCCGGACGCCGCCGCGGCCATGTCGCGGCAATGCCGATACACCTGAAGCCCCGACTCGGTAACGCGGATCTTGCGCGTCGAGCGCTCGAGCAGCCGCGTGGCGAGCGCCTCTTCAAGACGCTTGATCTGGCGGCTGACCGTCGACGGCGTGCTGCCCAGTTGCCGCGCCGCGACCGAGAAGTTGCCCGCATCGACGACGCGCGCGAATACGGCCATGTCCGGCATCAGGTCGAAAAGATCGGCGGGATTCATTTGTGCATTCGTGACAAAAAAGCTGTGCAACTGAAGCCGATTATCGCGCTGAACGCATCATTCGACAATGACGGCTACTTTCTCACGGAGCCGCTCCATGACCGTCCGACGCCTGCATCCTCTTTCCGATCTCCTGCTCTTCGCCGTCGCGATGGTGTGGGGCAGCAGCTACGGCATCGTCAAGAGCGCGCTCGCGTTCTATCCGGTGCTGGGGCTGCTCGCGCTGCGCTTCGGCATCACGTTCTGTCTGCTCGCCGTCAACCTGCGGCATCTGCGGCACGCGAGCGCGGCGGCCCTTCGCGGCGTGCTCGTTCTCGGCTTGCTGCTGCTTTCGATTTTTCTAGCTGAGACGTTCGGCGTGCTCCATACGCGCGCCGCGAACGCCGCGTTTCTGATCAGCTTGTGCGTCGTGCTGACGCCGCTCGTCGAATGGGCGCTGCTCAGGCGACGCCCCGGCGCGGCCGAGTGGCTGGCGGTCGGCGTGTCGTTCGCGGGCGCGTGGCTGCTCGCGAGCGACGGCGCGCTGTCCTTCGACTTCAATGCCGGCGATGGACTGATCCTCGCCGCCGCCGTGCTGCGCGCGCTGTCCGTTTGCGTGACGAAGCGCGTGTTGCGCGCGGCTCCCCTGCCCGCGCTCACGGTGACGGCGGTGCAGGCGGGCGTGGTCGCATCGGGCAGCGCGGTCATCGCGTTGGTTTTCGCGCCATCGCAATGGCAGTCGCTGCCCGCTCTCGCCGGTCACGGCATGTTCTGGGGATCGGTGCTGTATCTCGTGTGCGCGTGCACCCTTTTCGCCTTCTTCGCGCAGAACTACGCGATCGGCCGCAGCAGCCCGACGCGCGTCTCGCTCCTGATGGGCAGCGAGCCCGCGTTCGGCGCGCTCTTCGCGAGCGCGTGGCTAGGCGAACGTGTGTCGATGGCGGGCTGGATCGGCGGCGGGATGATCGTCGCGGCCTCGCTGATGGCGACGGTGTCCTGGCGCGGCATGTTCGCAGCGCGTCCGGGCGAAGCGTGAACACGGACGTCGTTACGCGGGTTTTTTGAATACCACGCTGAAGTTATTGGCCGGCATCGCGACCGTCTCGACGAACGCGAGGCCGGCCTTCTCGCCAAGCGCCTCGACTGCTTCCATGTCACGCACGCCCCAGCGCGGATCGCGTGCGCGTAGTTGCTGATCGAAGGCTTCGTTGCTCGGGGCGGTATGCGCTCCATTGCGCCGATACGGCCCGTAGAGGTACAGTACGCCCCCCGCATCGAGACGCGCGCCCGCGCCGCGAAAGAGCGCCTCGGCCGCTTCCCACGGCGCGATGTGGATCATGTTGATGCACACGATGGCCGCCACGTTCGCGATGCCCCAGTCGTCGTTGCGCACATCGAGCGCGAGCGGCGCATTCAGGTTGGCGAGCCCCGAGTGAGCGCGCCATGCGGCGATGGATTCGCGTGCTTCGACATCGGCATCGCTAGGCTGCCAGACGAGGCCCGGCAGTGCAGCCGCGCAGTGCACGGCGTGCTGACCGGTGCCGCTTGCGATCTCCAGCACGACGCCGCTTTGCGGCAGGACGCGCGTGAGGACCGATAGAATCGCATAGCGATTACGTTCGGCGGCGGGCGCGCGGCGGCGCACGGCAATGTCGGGAGGCGGCGGATCGCCGGAGGCGGATGGTGTCGGATTCATTGCGAGAGCGCGTGCGGGCGCTTAACGGTCGATTCGCGACGAGCCTAATGGGACGCACGAAGACGCGTCAAGCGACATAACGGCGAGCCGCCAATGCTGACCGGCATGGCGCGATTCGTGCTATCCCGAAGCGCGCGGAAAGCGCGGATTGCAAGCAAACCTGTGTATGCTCCCGGTTGATCCCGCGTCCGCTTTCGCATTTTGCATGCATGCGCCGTGCATTCTGAATGCCAGATTGAATGCATTCCGAACGCGTGCAAACCGCCGGCGCAGCATGACATCGAGCGCGCCGATGCATCCCGACAAACTCTGGCCCGCGCACGCGGCGCGATCGAATTGGAGTGAACCATGCAGCACGATCCGAAAGAGCCCCCGACGAAGCAATCCAGCGATGGCCCCGATGACGACATGATCGCGTTCGCGAGCGAGGTCTTCGATGTCGCTCGCCGCGGCGACGCCGCGATGCTCGACGCGCTCCTGACCAAGGGCCTGCCGCCGAATCTGCGCAACGACAAGGGCGACAGCCTCGTGATGCTCGCGAGCTATCACGGTCACGCCGACGCCGTGCGCGTCCTGCTTCAGCACAACGCCGATGCCAACCTGCGCAACGACAATGGCCAGACGCCGATTGCGGGCGCCGCGTTCAAGGGCTTTCGCGAGGTGATCGAAACGCTGCTCGAACATGGCGCGGATGTGGAAGGCGCATCGCCCGACGGGCGCACCGCGCTCATGATCGCGGCGATGTTCAATCGCGTCGAGATCGTCGACTTGCTGATCGCGCGCGGCGCGAACCCGGATGCGCGCGATGCCGGCGGCTTCAGCGCACGCGATGCCGCCGAGAAGATGGGCGCGCCCGACACCGCGGCACGGCTCGCGAACGCATCGAACGGCCATGCGCGGCCATCCGAAGCGTGAAGCGTCGATTGGCACAATGCACTTTGCATGCATGATTCAATCCGCGAACGAACGACGCCTCGCGCGCGTCGAATCGATCTGACAAGCACCGATCCAACAACGAACCAGACAAGCAGGTGACTCGGAACCATGGAGCTTTTGCGATGACAGGCGGTATCTCGCATCGGGGTGATGCGTCGCCGACAGACCTTCACGCGCTTGGGCGCGCATGCCGGGCGGGCCGCGTCTTCAATGCAGCCGCACGTCTGTCGCTGTGCGTGGCCGCGTTCATCGTCGCCATCGCGAGAACGTTGCGCGCGCTGCGCGTCACCGCGAGCCTTCCGGTCATCGCCGCCTTCGCGCTCTCCGCATGCGGGCTGATGCAGCAACAGGTGCCCGCGCCGATCGTCGAACACTCTTATATTCCGGCGCCGGAAGAAGCCGGCTCTGCCGAGCCCGAAGAACCTTTGCCCGCCGTGCAGGCGCCGGAGCCCGCGTCTGCCGTGAAACCCGCGCCGGCGCCGAAACCGAAGCGCCGCATCGTCAAGCCGAAGCCGCCGGAGCCGGCCGTCACGCCACCGCCTGAACCGCCCGAGCCGCCGCCTCCGCCGCAGATCATCTCGACGCGCATCATGCAGCACGATCAGCTGCACGGCCTGCTCGACGCCGAAGTGCAGCGTCCGGACGGCAAGGTCGTCGGCCGTGCGGTGGACATGTACGTCGATGCATCCGCGAAGCCGAAGCTTCTGATGGTCAATCTCGCGGGCTTCCTCGGCGTCGGCGACCGCAAGGTCAACTTCCCGTGGACGGCCTTCCGCTTCACGCCGAATTCGAAGACCGCGCCGATTACCTTCGTGCCGCCACCACCGCCCGCGAAGGGCAAGCCGGCCGAACCGGTGCCGAAGCCGCAGCCCGTTGCGGAGGCGCCCGCGAACTTCATGCAGCTCGTCGATTCGACGGTGACGCAAAGAAGCGGCGCGCGCATCGGACGTGTGGTTGACGTGCTCGTCGACGCTCAGGCGCAGCCTCAGGCGCTGGTGCTCGATCTATCGAGTTCGCTCGCGGGCGACAAGCGGCATGTCGCGGCCAACTGGGGCGACCTGCATGTGTTTTCGCGCAACAAGCAGTGGCTGCTGCAGATGGATTTCAACGACGCGCAACTGAAGGCCGCGCCCACCTACTCGCCCGAGCAGCCGATCAAGATCGTGTCGCCTGTGGTGCCCGCGCCGGCGACGGCTGCGAGCGCGGCATCGGCATCGGCATCGACTGGCGCGGCGAGCGCGACGGCTTCAGGCGCGGCGCCGGCGCAAGCGCCCGCTTCCGGCGCGCGCCTGACGAGATAGCGGATAACGACATCGATAACAGAATCACAACATGGTAATTGCACGCAGTCTGCGCGCGCTCGACTGGCTGAACTTCTTCGTCGCCAACGTGCAGACCGGCTTCGGCCCTTTCATTGCTTCGTATCTTGCGGCCAACAAGTGGACGCAGGGCGAGATCGGCCTGATGCTTTCCGTCGGCACGATCAGCGCGATGGCGAGCCAGTTGCCGGCAGGCGCGCTCGTCGATGCGATGCGCAACAAGAAGTTCGCTGCTCTCTCGGCGATCATCGCGATCATCGTGAGTGCGCTGTTGCTCGCTGCGAGCCCGACGTTCGTGCCGGTTTTTGCGGCCGAAGTGCTGCACGGTTTCGCGAGCTGCATGCTCGTCCCGGCGATGGCGGCGATCTCGCTCGCCCTCGTCTCACGCGCCGATCTCGGCGACCGGCTCGGCCGCAATGCGCGCTGGGCGTCGATCGGCAGTGCGCTGACAGCGGCGTTGATGGGCGCGTTCGGCGAGTATCTGTCGCTGCGCTCGGTGTTCTTCCTGACGGCCGCGCTCGCGTTGCCGGCGATCGTCGCGCTGCGCATGATTCACTACGATGCGCCGCCCGTCGTGCCGCGCGCACCGCCGGGCAAACCCAAGCTCACGCCTGAAGGCGAGGAACGCGAATCGTTGCGCGAGTTGCTGAAGGACAGGCGTCTTTTGATTTTCGCGGCGTGCGTGGTGCTCTTTCACCTGTCGAACGCGGCGATGCTGAATCTCGCCGCCGGCGAAGTCACGGCGCACATGGGCGACAACGTTCAACTCGTGATTGCGGCGTGCATCATCGTGCCGCAGTTCATCGTCGCGGCGTTGTCGCCGTGGGTCGGACGGCAGGCGCAGAAGTGGGGACGCCGGCCGGTGCTGATTCTCGGGTTCTGCGCGTTGCCTATACGCGCGATTCTGTTCGCGGGCGTGAGCAGCCCGTATCTGCTCGTGCCGGTGCAGATGCTCGATGGCATCAGCGCAGCCGTGTTCGGTGTGATGCTTCCGCTGATTGCGGCGGATGTCGCAGGCGGGCGCGGGCATTACAACCTGACGATCGGGTTTTTTGGGCTGGCTGCGGGCGTCGGGGCGACGCTTTCGACGGCGGCGGCCGGTTTTGCCGCGGATCGCTTCGGCACTGCGATGAGCTTTTTTGGGCTCGCCGGGGCCGGGGCGCTTGCGGTGTTGATGGTGTGGCTTGCTATGCCGGAGACGCGTATCGCGAATGCGGTGAAGGAGGATGAGGCTGAGCCGTCGGTGAAGGTTTGAGGGCTTCGTTTCTATTGTCTCTTGCTCATGCTTCGGTGAAATCCTGCGTTCGTGTCGGTTTATTAGCGTTGCCCCGCACAGGGGCAACGCCACTAGACCACTAAGAACACGGGATCCGGCGAAAACAAAGAAAAACTCACTCAAAAGGCGTCAACCCCTCAAGCAAAGTAGGAATCAACTCACTCACCGTCGGATGAATATGCATCGCCCGCTGCAACGTCGTATAGGGCGCATCCGCATTCATGATGTCGATGAAGGCATGAATGGCCTCATCCCCTTCGATGCCATAAATCGCCGCCCCTAAGAACCGCTTCGTCCGCGCATCCACGAGCGCCTTCATGAAGCCATCGGTCTCACCGCGCTCCCGAGCGCGCCCCACCCGCGACATCGGCATCGTCGCGATAAGCGCCTCGCGTCCGTCCCTGCGCACGTCTTCCTCGCTCATCCCCACACGCGCGAACGGCGGATCGACGAAAACCGCATAAGCCATGATGCGCGTATCGACGCTGCGCGATTCGCCGTCGAGCAGATTCGAAGCGATGATCTCGTAATCGTTCCACGACGTATGCGTGAACGCGCCGCGCCCGTTCACATCGCCGAGCGCATACACGCCATCGACTTTGGTGCGCAACTGGCCGTCGACATCGATCATGCCGTGCCGGTTCACCGCAATACCCGCATGTTCCAGACCGAGATCGTCGGTGTTCGGCGTGCGGCCCGTCGCGAACAGCAGATGCGATGCATCGATGACCTCATCATCGCCACTGACGATACGCACGCCACCTGCCATCGGCTCCACGCGCGACATTTCCGCGCCGAAGCGAAAGTCGATGCCCTCACGCACGAACACGTCCTGCATCGCGCGGGCGACGTCCTCGTCCTCGCGTGTGAGGATCCGTTCGCCGCGCACGAGCAAGGTCACGCGGCTGCCGAAGCGCCGGAACATCTGCCCGAATTCGAGCGCGATATAACTCGCCCCGACAATCACCAGATGCTCCGGCACTTCGGTCAGTTCGAGAATCGTCGAGTTGGTCAGATACGGGACGCGTTCGAGCCCATCGACCTTCGGCACCACCGCGCGCGTTCCCGTGTTGATGATGATGAGATCGGCGTCGATCTCCTGCGTGGAACCGTCGGCCGCCTCGATGGACAGCGCTCGCGGCCCTGTAAAGCGCCCGTGTCCCTTGAAGACCGTGAGATTGTGCGTACCGCGCAGCCATTTCTCGATGCCCGTGCGCGAGCCGCCGATCACCTCGTCCTTGCGCGCCTTCACACGCGCCATGTCGATGCGGATGTCGCCGCCGATCATCACGCCGTACTGCGCCGCCGTGCGCGCGACATGCGCGGCCCGCGCGCTCGCGAAATAAGTCTTGGTCGGCGTGCAACCGACGTTCACGCAGGTGCCGCCAAAAAGATGCCGCTCGATGATGGCCGTGCGCTTGCCGCTTTCCGCGAGCCGCACGGCAAGCGGCGAACCGCCCTGCCCCGTACCGATCACGACTGCGTCGAAGTGCTGTGACATGCTCGTTCTCCCCTGGTTTTTTGCATTCGTAACGCAAAAGACCGTGCGAATGAAGCGGATGAAGAATGCCCATGCGGGAACCGAATGCATCTTACGCGCAAGTCGGCGAACAGGCAGGCGCGCTGCCCCAAGCGCGTGATTCGGCTACGGGCACGGCGCGTGCTGCGTCCGAACAGAACGTCCCGCGCATCGCGGCGCGGTCCGCTCAACCATCAGCATATGAAGTCCGAAGGCATTCATGATCGAGACGATGTGGTTTCTCGTCGTCGGCGGCGTGCTCATTTTCATGGGCCTCGCCAGTTCGACGTTCAAGCACCTGCCGGTCAGCACCGCGATGTGCTACCTGGCGATCGGCTTCGCGATGGGTCCCGCGCTCGCCAATCTGCTGACACTCGACCTCGCGACCGATGCAACGGTCCTCCGGCGCATCACCGAAGTGGCGATGCTCGTGTCGCTATTCGCGATCGGCCTGCGGCTGCGCGTGCCGCCCACCGATCGCATCTGGCTTCTCCCGGTACGCCTGGGCTTCGTCGCCATGATCCTCACCGTCGCCGCGCTCACGCTGTTCGGCGTCTATGTGCTCGGTCTCAGTTGGGGGCCGTCGCTGCTGCTCGCCGCGATGCTCGCGCCGACCGATCCCGTGCTCGCGCATGACGTTCAGGTCGAGACGCCCGGCGACGTCGACCTGCTGCGCTTTTCGCTGACGGGCGAAGGCGGACTCAACGATGGCATCGCGCTGCCCTTCGCGCTGCTCGGCATCGCGGTGTGCCGCTTCGAGGCGTCGCCAAGCGAAGCGTTGCACTGGAACTTCGCATTGCAGGCGATATGGGGCATCGCGGGCGCGCTCGTGAGCGGCTGGCTGCTCGGCGCGCTGTCGGTGCGGCTTGTCGCGTATCTGCGCACGCGCCACGGGCAGGCGCTCGGACCGGAAGGTTTCTTTGCGCTCGGCCTCATCGCGCTGTCGTACGGCGTCGCCGAATTGCTGCACACGTACGCGTTTCTCGCGGTCTTCGCAGCCGGTCTCTCCATGCGCCGCGTCGAGCAAAAAGAAAGCGGCGACAAGTCCCCGCGCCAGGCGGTCGGCAAGATCGATGCGGACGACGTCGGCGCCGCCGCAGCCGATCCCGAACGCGCGCACGCCTTCATGGCCGAGCGCGTGCACGGCTTCACGATCGAACTGGAGCGCATCGCCGAAGTGGCGATCATGCTGATGGTCGGCGCCGTGCTCGCGACGATGTGGCGCGAACTGCTCTCGTGGCGGACCTGCGCGCTCATCGTCGCGCTCTTTCTTGTGCTGCGGCCGGCGGCGGTCGAGGCGTCGCTCATCGGCTCGCAGGCGACGGGCGCGCAAAGACGTCTCATGAGCTGGTTCGGCATACGCGGCGTCGGCTCGTTCTATTATTTGCTCTTTGCACTCGAGCAAGCGCCACATGACGTGGCCGCGCCGCTCGTGCCGCTCGTCATCGCGACGATCGCTGCGTCTGTCATCGTGCACGGCATCACCGCGACGCCGCTCATGAAGCGATATCAGCGCGCGCGAACCGATATTTAGCGATGCAACTATCATCCAGGACCGACCCGGCGTGAAGCATCTGATTTTCTTCTGCGGTCATGCCGGCACCGGCAAGACGACGCTCGCGAAGCAACTCTTCGCGCCGCTCATGCATGCGACTGGCGAGCCCTTCTGCCTGCTCGACAAGGACACGCTCTACGGTGCATACAGCGCCGCGGCGATCGGCGCGCTCACCGGCGATCCGCACGATCGCGACAGCCCGCTTTTCATAGAACATTTTCGCGATGCGGAGTATCGCTGTCTCATCGATACCGCCGCCGAAAATCTCGCGCTCGGCGTGAGCGTCGTGATCGTCGCGCCGCTGACGCGCGAGGTGCGCAATGGACGCCTTTTCGATCGCGCGTGGCTCGGCATCGATGACGATGTCGCCATAAGCGTCGTCTGGGTGCATGTCGATGAAGATGTGGCGCGCGAACGGATCGTCGCGCGCGGCGATCCGAACGATGCGTACAAGCTCGCGCATTGGGAGGAATATCGCAAGCGCCTCTTCGTCCCCGATGAAGCGCTCGCGCGGACGCTCGTGATGTTCGACAACACGACGCCATCCGGTGAAGCCGGCGGCGAACTGGTCGCGCGCCTCGTCGCTTAAGCCGCCGCGAGCTGGCGTGCCGTCGCGACCGCGTTGGCGCCTTCGTACAGCTTGCCGAAGCGGTTGTTGAGGAACGCGTCGAGCGGCACCTGCTCCTGACGCACGAAGCCGCTCTGCGGCAGCACGCCTTCGCGGAAGAGATCGAGTTCCGCGCAGATCGCGCCGGCGGTCGTGATCTGGATCGCGCTCATCGGCACGCCGCACACATCCTTCGCGAAGATCTTGCGCGTGAACACGTCCTGCACGAGTTGCCCGCGCCGCATGCCCGTCACCGTGACGAAGATCAATACGACGTCCTGTGCCGTCGAAGGCACCGCGCGCTTGAGCATCGTCTTGAGACCGTCGCGATCGGTGGACATACGCAGATCGTCGAGCAGGAACTTCATCAGATCGCGATGCCCCGGATAGCGCACCGATTTGTAGTCGAGCGTCTCGACCTTGCCGGCAAGCGTTTCGCAGAGCGTGCCGAGCCCGCCCGATGTATTGAACGCCTCGTACTCGATGCCATCGAGCGAAAAATGCTCGACACCTTCGAGCGGCTGCACCCATTGCGTGCGGCCTTCGCGGATCGCCTCGCACGGCTGGCAATACTCGTTGATGAGCCCGTCGATGCTCCATGTAAGGTTGTACTTCAGCGCATTGGTCGGAAACTCGGGCAGCGCGCCGACGCGCATCTTTACTTCGCGCACGTCGTCGAGACGCTTCGCCAGATCGTGCGCGACGATGCCGATGAAGCCCGGCGCAAGACCGCATTGCGGCATGAACGCGAGCTCGGAGTCGTCGGCGATCGCGCGGATCGCGTGCGTCGCGCGCACGTCTTCGGTGAGGTCGAAGTAATGCACGCCCGCCGCTTTCGCCGCCGATGCGAC
Organism: Caballeronia sp. AZ1_KS37; assembly: GCF_023631165.1. NCBI lineage: Bacteria > Pseudomonadati > Pseudomonadota > Betaproteobacteria > Burkholderiales > Burkholderiaceae > Caballeronia > Caballeronia sp. AZ1_KS37. Next base: position 18,856 of record NZ_JALQDP010000010.1, read on the forward strand.
GTTGATCGCGAGGTAATACGGCAGCGCATTGATCAGCGCGTCGAAACCGATCAGCGCCTGACGAAGCGCGGGCGTATCGGCGGAATCGACGCGGCGCGTCGGGATGCCTTGCGCATCGATGAGCGCGAGCGCGTGTTCGTCGCGATCGAAGGCGACGACGTCGAAATCCCCCGTTTCACGCAGCAAATGCGCAATGCTTTGACCGATCAGTCCGGCGCCGACGAGGGCCACTTTCATATTCGTCTCCTGTATGTGCGAGTTAGGCGATACACCTGTTCACACAGTTTAGGAGCGCGCGAATATTGATCCTAGACGCAAAACGATGCGCTTCGACGACGGTTTTCGTCGTTTCGACGATCGATCGATCCCATTTGTATCGTCGAGTTTCAACCGGCGCGATCGATCTTGCGCGCGAGGATGATCGACGTCGTCGTCCGTTCGACGCCTTCCAGCACGCCGATCTCGTCCAGCAGGTCGTTCAGGCGGTCCGGCGAATCGGCGCGCAGCCATGCAACGTAATCGAATTCGCCGCTCACCGCACAGAGCAACTGAATCTCCGGCATGCGTGCGAAGCGCTTCTGCAGATCGCGGCCGTATTTCGGCGTGAGCTTGATGCCGACGTACGCCTGAATGCTCGCGTCGAGCACATCCTGGCCGAGCCGCACGCCGTAGCCCGCGATCACGTTGTTCTTTTCGAGCCGCGCCATGCGGGCGATCACCGTCGTGCGCGCAACGCCCAGTTGCCGCGCGAGATTCGCGACGCTCTCGCGCGCGTTCATCTGCAGAAGCGCGACGAGATTGCGATCGATGTCGTCGAGCTGATCGAGGCGCGGCGGTCTCATGTGGGCGTCGTCCTTGGCGTTTTGTGTTTTGGTTTATGCGTTTTGAATGCCATCTGGCATCCGGCATTTTGTGTTTTGCATTATCGCCGAGACGCTGCGATACGAACGCCGGTCAGACACCGAGCTTCGTCACCATGAAATCGACGAAACTCGCGAGCTTGGGCGTCGCGCGCGTATCGCGCGGATAGACGAGATGAACGGGCGAAGGCTTCGGCAGAAAGTCCTGGAGCACCGCGACGAGCGCGCCGCTCTTCAGTTCGTCTTCTACGAGCGCATGCGGTTGAAGCACGAGGCCGAAGCCGGCGAGCGCGGCCTTCCTGAGCGCCTGCCCGTTATTCGTGCGAAAGCGCGCGGACTGCGTGCGGCGCGCATGCATCGCCTCGTCCTCGCCTTCGAGCCGCCAGCTCGCCTCGCGGCCGAGATGCAAGAAGCCGAGGCACTCGTGGCTCGCGAGATCGGCGGGGGTCGCGGGCGTGCCCGCGCGCGCAAGATAGGAAGGCGACGCGCATACCGTCATCGCATACGGCTTGAGCGGCCGCGCGACGAAGCTCGAATCGGCGAGCGTGCCGATACGCACGGCGGCGTCGAATCCTTCCTCGACGATATCGACCATGCGGTTGGTCAGATCGAGCTCGACGCTGATCTGCGCGAACGCCGCGAGAAACTCGGTCACGGCGGGCGTGACGAACTGCACGCCGTAAGTCAGCGGCACGGTGACGCGCAATACGCCGCGCGGCGTCGCGCTCATCGATTCGGCGAGGGTGTCGGCAGAATCGACTTCCGCGAGAATGCGGCGGCAGCGTTCGTAATATTCACGGCCGATCTCGGTCAGGCTCTGACGGCGCGTCGTGCGGACAATGAGACGCGCATCGAGCCGCGCCTCCAGCGCCTGCAAGTGCTTGCCCGCCATCGGCGCCGAGATCGAAAAGCGCTCGGCCGCGGCGCTCAGACTGCCCGCCTCGACGATCGCGACAAAGACCCGCATGCTCAACAAGGTATCCACTGCGTTTTTTCCAGAGACGTTTCGAATGTAAGCAGTTGTGGCAATGCGGGCGAATCCGCATGCAATCGTGATACTAATATCCGCCGATGGCGTGATCTTCGCTGCTTTGCATGCAGCTTACGAAGCACGCCGCTTCCTATATCGATCGAAGGTACTTTTGAATGAAAAGAACACTCGTTGCATTGGCCGCTTTCTGCGCACTGAGCCCGGTTTTCGCGCAAAGTTCGGCGCCCACGGCCGCATCGGCGCCCGCCGCGCAGGACGCTGCGTCCGCACCGGCCGCCAGCAAGCGCGAGGCGCGCGTCGAGGAGCGTATCGCGGAACTGCATTCGAGCCTCAAGATCACGCCGCAGCAGGAAGCGCAGTGGTCGAAGTTCGCCGATGTAATGCGCGACAACGGCCGCACCATGGCCGATCTGTACCGCCAGCGCATCGCGCAGCGCGACACGATGTCCGCGCTCGACGACATGAAGCAATACGAGCAGATCACGCAAGCCAACGCGGACGGCACGAAGCGGCTCGTCGAAGCTTTCGAGCCGCTTTACGCGAGCCTTTCGCCCGAGCAGAAGAAACTCGCCGATACGAGCTTCCGCTCGGAGCACGGCAAGGCGCGCCGCGGCGGCGCGCACCATCGTTCGCGCGCGGCGGGCGCGGATGCGGCATCGACGACGAAGCCCTGAACGAGCGCCGGGTCGGAAAGCCCGCATCGCATGATGCGGGCTTTTTTGCGTCCGCCGAGTGCAAAATGACGCGAATGCCGTTACGATCCGCTCCCTCACCATCTTCGCCGATCGCACCATGCTCCATCTTTCGCAACTCGATCTCGCCACCGATCCCGCCGCACGCCGCGTCGTGAAGGACGAAGCCGTCACCGTCGAATTCGCGGCTGCCGCGGGCGAACTCATGAGCCTCGAAGGGCCGAACCGCTATGCAAGCGGCGATGCGATCGTCACCGCTTCCAGCGGCGAGCGCTGGGTCGTGTCGCGCGAACGCTTCGATCCGAAGTACGTGCCGGAAGGCGGCATCGCGCACGGCGAGGCGGGCATCTATCGCAACCGTCCGAACGTCGTGCTCGCGAAGCAGATGCACGAACCCTTCTCGATCGCGCGATCCGCGGCAGGCGACATCCTCACCGGCGCTGCCGGCGACTGGGTCATGCAATACGCGCCGGGCGATTTCGGCGTCGTGAAGGCAGCGCGCTTCGCGAAGGTCTATCGCGAAGCCTGAGCGCGCTCACGCGAAGTCCTCGCCCATCTCGATGTCCACTTCGCGCGGCACGGTCTGGCCGTCCGCGTACATCTCTTCGAGCGATCCGAGCGTCGCTTCCACATAGGCACGCAGCACCGCGTAACTGCGCGCGTGCATGCGTGGCGGCAATGCGCGATAACGCGCGAGCGCGGCCGGATCGAAACGCACGTCGATCGTGATGCGCCGCGCACTCGAACCGAAGCGCATCGCCACGTAATGAATCACGAGCGATGTGCGGCCTTCATCGTCCTTGCGTTCGGCGAACTGCGTCTGCTCGGGAAAGAGATCGCAGATCACATGCGCGAGCATGTCGATATCCGCGCTCGGGCAGTCGTATTGATAGTCGTCCATTCGATGTCGATATTTGATTCAGGCAGGCGCGGATGCGCTCAACCGCCGCGCGCCGCGGCTCGCCGGTAGTAGCGCACGAGCGCCACCGCGACGATCGCGCCGAGCACGAGATACACCGCATCGGCGGCGATGAGCGGCACGAGCCGCGCCTGAAAAAGCGCGGCTGGCAAGCCGACGAGCGCATGCGCGGCAACGAGGACTGCGAGCGCGTGGCGCGAACGCTCGCGCAGCATTTGCCACATCAGCGCGGAAAAGCCGAGTTGCAGCACGAACGCACTCGCACGCTCAACGAGGAAGATGCCCGCCGACACCGGCGACAGACTCATCAGCACGAGATGAATGCGCGCGATCGCTTCGAGCGGCGCGGTCGCGAAATGCGCGTCGAGCGTGCCGCGATTCGCGAGCACCGCATAGACGATCCATTGCACCTGCACGAGCACGCCGACGATCCACGCCTCCGCCCCGCCGTGCCCGATGCCGTAGCCGAGCGCCGGACCGTGCCGGTCGAGCGCGTCAGGCTCGCGCGAGATGAGCCATTTCATCGCGAGAAAGCGTCCGACTTCCTCGCACAGCCCCGCCGCGAGCGCGCCATAAACGACGAACACGGCCGGACTGACGAGCCACGCCGACGTGACGGGATTGCTCAGCATGAAGCCGTGCAGCGCGCGTTCGATGACCATCGCGAAGAGCGCGAACACGGCGATGCCGAGAATCGCGTAGCGCGGCACGATCGCGAAGCGCGGCCGCAGCTTCCTGTACAGCACGATGGGCATGGCCGCGATGATGAGCGTCGCGAGCGCGAGGCTCAGCAACGTCGTAACACTGATCATTCAGATTCCTTGCGAAGCTTGTTGCTCGTCGTTGTGATTCGCGCGTGTCGTCGATGCGCGCACGACGAGTTCGCCCGGCAGCAGACATTCGCGCGCGGGCATCGCGGCGCCGCCGAGACGCTCATGCAGAAATTCGACCGCGCGCCGGCCGATATCGTACGTCGGCTGGCGGACCGCCGTCATGCCGGCGAGCTGCGCCCATTCGGAATCGTCGATTGACATCAGCGCGACGCTCGCCCGCCAGTCCGCGCCGTGGCGTTCCTTCAGATGCACCGCGACGCGCAGCGCGACCGGCCCGTTCGCCGCGAAGAGCGCGACGCGCTTGCCCGCGGCTTTCGCCGCCGTGACGCGCGTGTCGAGTTCCGCGAGCGCGGGCGCCGCATCGGCGAGATCGATCACGAGCGTCGAGCCGCTTGCATGGAGCGCCGCGACGGTTTCGCGAAACGCGGCTTCGCGCAGACGCCGCGAGCTGACATGCGTGACCGGCTGCACGACGAACAGCAGCTCGTCGAAACCTTCGTCGACGAGATGACGCGTCGCGATCTGCACGGCGGCGGGATTGTCGAGCCCGACCATGTCGGTGATGAAACCTTCGACCGAGCGATCGACGAGCACGACCGGAATGCCGCCGCGCGCAAAGCCTTGCAGCAGTTCTTCCTTCACGCCGAGCGCGTTGACGATGACGCCTTCGACGCGATACGTCGTCAGCAATTGCAGATAGCGCCGCTCCATGTCGATCTCGTTGGCTGCGTGACAGATGAGCGGCATATAGCCGAGCGCGTGGCACGCTGCTTCGACGCCTTGCAGCACTTCGACGGAATACGGGTTCGTGAGGTCGGCGAGCAGCATGCCGATCAGACGATTGCGGCCGCGCTTCAGGCCGCGCGCCATCTGATTCGGCCGATAGTCGAGCTTGGCGATGGCCGCCTCGATGCGCTCGCGCAGATCGGGCGACAGCACGCCGAGCTCGCCGTTCAGATAGCGCGAGATGCTGGTCTTGCCGGTGCCTGCTTCGCGGGCGACATCGGTGATGGTCGCGCGGCGCGCGCCGAATGCAGGCGGGCGGTTCGTCAATGTGGGGTCGTCGGACATAGTGGTCGTGGGCGCGCGCTTCGCCGTGAAGCGAGTCGCGATGCCGTCATTATCGTTCTCCTCGCATCGCGCATGTTAGCGCATGACCGGGCGACCCACGGTTTCAGCGCGCGAGCACGTCGGGATTGACGATGTTCTGCGTGAGCGTGCCGTTCAGTGCGCCGATGAGATTTTCCGCGGCGTTTCGCGCCATCGCGTGACGCGTTTCGTGCGTGGCCGAGCCGATATGCGGCAGTGCGACGACGTTTTTCATCGCGAGCAGCGGCGAGTCGGCGGGAAGCGGTTCCTGCTCGAACACGTCGAGGCCTGCACCGCGGATCGTGCCGTTTTTTAGCGCATCGACGAGCGCGTTTTCATCGACGGTCGGTCCGCGCGAGGCGTTGATCAGAATCGCGCTCCGTTTCATTTTCTGCAATTCGTTCGCCCCGATGAGACCGCGCGTTTCCGGCGTGAGCGGCACTTGCAGGCAGACGAAATCGGATTGCGCGAGCAGTTCGTCGAGCTCGACACGCTTTGCGCCGTATTCCTTTTCGGCCTGCTCGTTCGCGCTGCGATTCGTGTAGAGCACGTTCATGCGAAAGCCGAGCGCCGCGCGCCGTGCGACGGCCCCGCCGATGCGTCCCAGGCCGACGATGCCCAGTGTCTTGCCTTGCACGTCGACGCCGAAACACGCTTCACCGATGCTTGCCTTCCAGTTGCCTTGCTTGACCCATTCGGCGAGTTCGACGACGCGGCGCGCGCTTGCGAGGATCAGCGCGAAGACCGTGTCGGCGGTGGATTCGGTGAGCACGTCCGGCGTGTGCGTAAGCACGATGCCGCGGCGGGTGAGGTCTTGCACGTCGAACTGGTCGAAGCCTACGGAGATCGTCGACAGTGCTTTCAGGCGGTGGGCGCCTTCGATCATGTCGGGGGAGATCTTTATGCTCGCACCGATGGCGCCGTCGGCGGTTGTTAGCGCTTCCACGAATGCGGCGTGGTTTTTCGGATCGATGTTCACCACTTCCGCGTGGGCGCGGAGATAGGCTTCTACGTCGCTTGGCAACGCCTTGTAGGCTACGATTTTTTTGGTCATGGTTTGCTTTGTCTGGGTTGGTTGGCTCGGGCTTCTGTGGAATCCCGTTTTCGTGTCGGTTTATTGGCACTGCCCCTGTGCGGGGCGGCAGTCACTTTCTTTGCCGTCGACCAGAGTTAGCGCTTTAGCGCTTACTTTGGTCCTGTGCAAAGAAAGCAACCAAAGAAAGCAGCTTCCGATACGCCCGCGGTCACACGCAATTTGGGTAGTCCTCTCGTCCATCGTGGGCTGCCTAACGAGTGCCCTCAGACACCTAATCGGGCTTGGCTCGCGCACGGTCTGTCACATCGCACCACACACCAAACTGGTTCAGCACCATATAGCTCCAGCCCGCTTCGCGGCCGACCCGTCAAGCGGGGATGCATGTGCTCCGCTACTAACGTCTCCATCTCACCGCAAGTGCCGCACGTTGGTTTCCCTTGCATACCCGGCGGCAGCGCGTAGCGCTGTGCCGAAGCTCTTTCGTGCTGAACCAGCGCGCTCAACGTATTCGGGCGGCGGACCGTGCGCGATCCAAGTCCCGTTATTGTGATGAGGGCACTCTTTAGGCGAGTGCCATCGAGGACGAGAGGACCACCCAAATTGCGTGTGACCGCGGGCCTGAAAAGCCGCTTTCTTTGGTTACTTTCTTTGCAGCAGCAAAGAAAGTGACTGCCGCCCCGCACAGGGGCAGTGCCAATAGACCGACACGACAACGGGATCCGGCGAAAACCGAAAGCAAAAGCGAAAAGCAAAAGCAAAAACCTCAAGGCCTCACAACAACCCCAGCCCGAACCGCCGCCTGCGGCTTAACCGCCAGCGTAAGCCAAACAGCCATCAACAACGCGGCGCTCATGAAAACATAAGAGGCAGAGGGCGATCCAGTAGCCCCATTCAGATACCCCACAAAGTACGACCCGACGAACGACCCCAACGCCCCCATGCTATTGATGAGCGCCATCGCCCCCCCGGCGACATTCTTCGGCAGCAACTCCGGCACGATCGCAAAGAACGGCCCATAGGGCGCATACATCGCAGCCCCTGCGATCACGAGCAACGCATAAGAAGCCCAGAAGTTCGTCGACCCGAGAAGGTAGGAACCGGCAAACGCCACCGCGCCGATCAGCAGAAACGGCCACACAAAAGCCTTGCGTGCCTGAAGCTTGTCTGAGGCCCACGAAGCCAGCAGCATCGCGATGGTCGCCGCAAGATACGGCACCGCCGACAGCCAGCCCGTCTCGACCATCCCGAGCGTCGATCCGCTCTTGAGAATCGAAGGCAGCCACAGCACGAACCCATACACGCCGATGCTCCAGCAGAAATACTGCGCACACAGCTTGATCACCGCCGGCGACTTGAACGCCTCGCGATAGTTCTTGACCGGCTTGATCGCGGCCTGCTCGGCGCGCAAGGTCGCATCGAGATCGTTCTTTTCCTGATCCGTGAGCCAGCTCACCTGTGCGGGCTTGTCCTTCACGATGAACCACCAGATCACCGCCCACACCACCGCCGGCAAACCTTCCGCGATGAACATGTGGCGCCAGCCGAACGAGTTCACGAGATAACCGGATACGACCGACATCCACAGCACCGTCACCGGATTGCCGAGAATCAGAAACGTATTCGCACGCGAGCGCTCCGACTTCGTGAACCAGTTCGCGATGAAGACGAGCATCGCCGGCATCACCGCAGCCTCGACGACGCCGAGCACGAAGCGGATCGCCATCAATGAAGGGATATTGCTCACCATGCCCGTGAGCGTCGCGCAGCCGCCCCACAGCACGAGACTCCAGAACACGAGCTTCTTCACGCTGCGCCGTTCGGCATAGATCGCGCCCGGAATCTGGAAGAAGAAATAGCCGAGAAAAAACAGCGCGCCGATCAGCGAGGACAGTCCCTTGCTGATGCCCAAATCCTGATTGATGCCCGCCGCCGCCGCGAAACCGTAGTTGGCGCGGTCGAGATACGCGAGGCTGTACGTGATGAAAACGATCGGCATGATCGCCCACCAGCGGCGCACGGCCAGCGTGGGATTGGAAGAACTTTGCATGGTTGTCTCCGAACGCAATTCGGTTGAGTCTCGGTTGGTGGCTTTCAAGCCAGATCGAACGCGGCTTTGGCCGTCTTGTCGTTGGAATCCTGTGCTTCGAGCAGATCGAGCGCGGCGCGCGTCGGCAGTCCTTCGCTGTCGCCGATCACCTGAATCGCCAGCGCGCCGATGCGATTGCCGCGCGCGATCGCGTGACGCACATCGCGTCCCTCGAGCAGCGCGCTCACGACGCCGACCGCGAAGCCATCGCCCGCGCCGACCGTATCGACGACCTTCTCGACCGGCACGCCCGGCACGATGCCCTGCTCGCCGTCCGCCGTGCGGAAATACGCGCCGTGCGCGCCCAGCTTCACGACGACGCCCTTCGCTCCCCGATCGAGATAAAACGCGGCGATGTCCTCGGGCTTCGCATAGCCCGTCAGCGTCAATCCTTCGGACACCCCCGGCAGCACCCAGTCGGCGAGCGCGGCGAGCGCATTGAGCGATTCGGCCATCGCCTCGCGCGACGGCCACAGCGTCGGACGCAGATTCGGATCGAACGAGATCGTCTTGCCCGCTGCCCGCATTTCGCGGGCCATGTGGAACGCAAGCTCACGCGAGGTCGCCGAGATCGCGGGCGCCACGCCCGTCAGATGCAGATGACGCGCGCCGAGCACGTAATCGGCGGCGTAGTCGTCGAGCGACAAATGGCTCGCGGCCGAACCCTTGCGGAAATACTCGACGGCCGGATCGCTGCCGTCGTCGCACTTGCCTTTGAGCTGAAAGCCCGTCGGATAACGCTCGTCGATCGTCACCCGGCGCGCGTCGATGCCTTCGGATGCGAGTACGTCGAGCACATAGCGCCCGAACGAATCGTTGCCGACGCGGCTCATCCAGCCCACCTTGAAGCCAAGGCGCGACAAACCGATCGCGACGTTCAGATCCGCGCCCGCGACGCGCTTCGTGAATTGACCGGCCTTCGCGAGATCGCCGGTAACGGCGGCGACGAACATCGTCATCGCTTCGCCGTAAGTGACGACGTCGAGGACTTCAGGCTTGGCTTGCATGTCGGGTTCCTTTGCAGATGAATGCTGAATGCAAAATGCGTAATTCAAAGTGGCATTCAAAATGCCGCGATTTGTGCGACCTGGCGCGCCGCGTCGGCGTCGAGCGAACCGTCCGCGCCCGGAATGAACGGATATTCGATGCCGCGCGGCACATCGCCCGGCAACTGCGCGAGCAGCGTCGCGAAACGCGCGTCGCCGTTCGCGGGCGCGGCGGCAAAACGGCGCGCGCCCTCGCCCATGACCGCCTTGCAGTGCACATACGCGACGTGCGGCGCGAGGCGCTGCGCCGCGTCGAGCGGATCCTGCTCCGCCCAGTGCCAGTTTCCGGTGTCGAAAGTCATCGCGAGGCCGCTTCGCGCGGGCAGCGCGGCGAAGAGCGCATCGAACGCGCCGATCGTGCCGCCTGCCTTCAGCTGTCCGTTTTCGACGACGACGCGCGCTTTCGACGCGGCGATCGCCGACATCAGGCGATCGAGCGTGGCCGGATCGGTCGCGACACCACGCTCCGCGCCGCCCAGTTGCAGCTTGACGATGCGCGCGTCCATCGCCGCTGCCTCGTCGATGGCGAGCCGCAGCGAATCGAGATCGAGCGCGCCGTCGTCGCGGAACAGCGTCGCGGGCGTCGAATGGACGGCCCACAATCCGTGCGCGCGAATCCGTACGCCGAGCTGCGCGAGAGCATCGGGCTGCGAATCGGCGTCATCGGCGAACAGCTCGCGGCGCACTTCGAAGCCATCCGCACCCGCGCGCGCCGCGACCGCCGCCCACGCGGCGTGGCCATCGCGACGGATCGCATCGGCGCCGAACGCGCTCGCTACGATCACGACTTCTGCGCGCTTTTCATCGATGCGGGATTTTTGATTCACTCGCTGCTCACTGTGAGTTTTGGCCCCGAAATTCCTTGGGTGGAACCGGTTCCAGAAACGATTTTGAAAAAGGACGCCGCAGCGCCCCTGTTGAGAACGAATGGTGCGTCAGACCGCCATCGACGCGCCATAGTGGAATTCCCTAGCCGATGAGACCCGGTTCCTCGCATAACTCCAGGAAACGCGCCGCGACGCGTGACGGCGTTGCCGCGTGCGGCAGCAAAATGGAAAAACGCCGCGTGAGCGGTCGCGGCGCGATACGCACGCGACGCAACGCGCTGTCCTCGTGGCGGATCGACATCGCCGATACGAAGCCGATGCCCATGCCCGCGCGCACCGCCTCCTTCACGCCCTCGACGCCCGCGATTTCCAGCGCGACGCGCATGGGCGCATCGCAATCGGCGAACGCGCGCTCGATGATCTGCCGCACGCCCGAGCCGGGCTCGCGCAGCACGAGCGGATGCTCGCTCAACTGATCGAGCGTGGCGGCATCGCGCCCGTCGGCAAGCGGATGACCATTCGGCAGGATCGCGACGATTTCGTCCTCGCGCCACGGTGTGACGGTGGTGCCGAGCGGCAGATCGTGTCCCGGCGCGCCTTCGACGAGCGCGATATCGAGCGAGCCGAGCGCAGCGACGATGTCGGCGGTATTGCCGTCGATGGTCGTCACGACGACTTCCGGAAAGCGCTTGTGAAACGCAGCGATCAGATACGGCAGCAAATAACTCGCGGGCGTCGTGCTCGCGCCGATGCGCAGCGTGCCGCGCTCCAGCCCGCGCAATGCGTCGCGCAGCGCGTGCGCCGCGCGAAATGTCTCGCGCAGGCGTTCCGCATGGCCGAGCAACTGCTCGCCGGCTGCGGTCAGGCGCACGCCGCGGCCATCACGCTGATAAAGCGGCTCGCCGAATTCCTCCTGCAGCAGGCGCAACTGCCCCGACACGGCGGGCTGCGACAAATGCAAGGCCACCGCCGCCCGGCTGATGTTGCCGTGCTCTGCGACCGTTGCGAATGTTATCAGTTGTTCCGGGGTCATCTGTGCAAAATATAAGTTGGTCCGATACTTGCCATTCTAAATCACGATTTTTCATATTCATATATCGAGAATAGGATTAGCCCATCGAGTCATCATCGTCAAACGGGTTCATCCATGTCCACGGTTCAGTCCGCCCAAACGCTCGCGCCGGCCGCATCATCCAGACGCGGGCAACTCAACGGCATTCTCTTCGTCGCCTTGTTCGCCGCCGCCGTCACGCGCCTCGCTTCGCTGCCCGCTATCGCCGGGCTCGGCATCAGCCCGCTGATCGTCGGCATCGTCGCGGGCGCGATCTACGGCAATGCGCTGCGTCACGGCATGCCGGAAAGCTGGGCGGCCGGCGTCAACTTCTCCGCGCGCAAGCTGCTGCGCATCGCGGTCGCGTTCTTCGGGCTGCGCATCAGCCTTCAGGAAATCGCGCAAGTCGGCGTGTCGGGTTTCACGGTGTCGGTGCTGGTCGTGGTCAGCACGCTCGTCATCGGTACGTGGGCCGGCATGAAGCTGATGAAGCTCGATCGCGATACCGCACTCCTCACGGCAGCCGGCAGCGCGATTTGCGGCGCGGCCGCGGTGCTCGCGTTCGAATCGACGTTGCAATCGAAGCCGCACAAGAGCGCGATGGCGGTGGGCAGCGTCGTGCTGTTCGGCACGCTCTCGATGTTCCTCTACCCGCTCGCGTTCAACGCCGGCTGGCTGCATCTCGATACGCTCGGCGCGGGCCTCTTTTTCGGCGGCACGATTCACGAAGTGGCGCAGGTCGTCGGTGCGGCGAGCAACGTCAGCCCGGAAGCGACGCATATCGCGACCATCGTCAAGATGACGCGCGTGATGCTGCTCGTGCCCGTGCTGCTCGTCATCGGTTTCTGGATCAGCCGCTCGCGCAACACGGCGGACGGCGCGGCGCAAGGCAACGGCAAGATCGCGGTGCCCTGGTTCGCGCTCGGCTTTCTCGCGCTCGTCGTCGTGAATTCGCTGCACGTTCTGCCCGATGCCGCCACGAGCACGATCAACACGCTCGACACCTTCGCGCTCACGATGGCCATGACCGCGCTCGGCATGGAGACGCGCATCGCGCAGATCCGTCAGGCCGGCCCGCGTGCGCTTGCAACCGGCGCGATCCTGTATGCGTGGCTGGTCGGCGGCGGCCTCGCGATCACGCTCGGCGTCGAACGCCTCTTCGGCTGATCGATCGCCGATGCAGTGAAGTACCGAATCGCGCGAACGTCCCCGTCGCGCGATAACGCTTCAGAAGGAGCACTCATGGAACACGGCGCTCGTACCCAGAACGAGAAGCTCGATGTCAGGACCACGACGTGCTACATGTGCGCGTGCCGTTGCGGCATCCGCGTGCATCTGCGCGACGGCGAAGTCAGATACATCGACGGCAATCCGAACCATCCGCTCAATCAAGGCGTGATCTGCGCGAAAGGCGCGTCGGGCATCATGAAGCAGTATTCGCCCGCACGCCTCACGCAGCCGCTGATGCGAAAACCCGGCGCACTGCGCGGCGAAGCGCAGTTCGAGCCGGTCTCGTGGGAGCTCGCGCTCGATACGCTCGAAAAGCGTCTCGCACACCTGCGCGCCACCGATCCGAAAAAATTCGCGCTCTTCACCGGACGCGACCAGATGCAGGCGCTGACCGGCCTCTTCGCGAAGAACTTCGGCACGCCCAACTACGCGGCCCACGGCGGCTTCTGCTCGGCGAACATGGCCGCGGGCATGATCTATACGATCGGCGGCTCGTTCTGGGAATTCGGCGGCCCGGATCTCGACCGCGCGAAGCTCTTCTTCATGATTGGCACGGCGGAGGATCATCACTCGAATCCGCTCAAGATCGCGATATCGAAATTCAAGCGCGCGGGCGGACGCTTCATCGCGATCAATCCGGTCCGAACGGGCTACGCGGCCATCGCCGACGAATGGGTGCCGATCCGCCCCGGCACAGACGGCGCGCTTTTCATGGCGCTGATCCACGAACTGATCGCCGCCGACGCCTACGATCACGAATTCGTCACGCGCTATACGAACGCGGCCGAACTGCTCGATATGAACGAAGCGAGCGACACGTTCGGCCTTTTCGTGAAGGACGAAAGCGCGGCCGAATCGAATCCGCTCTTTCCGCAGAATCATCTTTGGTGGGACACGAAGACGAATCGCGCGGTCGCGCATCATGCCGACGATGCCGCGCCCGCGCTCGATGGCCGCTACACGCTCGACGACGGCACGAGCGTCGCGCCCTCCTTCGCGTTGCTGCGCGAGCAGGTCGCGACGTGCACGCCGGAATGGGCCGCCGAGATCACCGGTATTCCCGCCGCGACGATCGAACGCCTCGCCGCCGAAATGATCCAGACGAGCCGCGATCACAAGATCACGCTGCCGATTCAATGGACCGATTGCTGGGGCAGGAAGCACGACACCGTGACGGGCAACCCGATCGCCTTTCACGCGATGCGCGGTCTCGCCGCGCACTCGAACGGCTTCCAGTCGATCCGCGCGCTCGCCGTGCTGATGTCGCTGCTCGGCACGATCGACCGTCCGGGCGGTTTCCGGCACAAGTCGCCGTTTCCGCGCGCGGTGCCGCCATCGGCGAAACCGCCGAATCACCCCGATCAGGTGAAGCCGAACACGCCGCTCGCGAGCGGGCCGCTCGGCTGGCCCGCCGCGCCGGAGGACCTCTTCATCCACGACGACGGCACGCCGGTTCGCATCGACAAGGCGTTCTCGTGGGAATATCCGCTCGCGGTGCACGGCGTGATGCACAGCGTCATCACGAACGCATGGCGCGGCGATCCGTACCCCATCGACACGCTGATGATCTTCATGGCCAACATGGCATGGAACTCGTCGATGAACACGATGGAAGTGCGCAACATGCTCGCCGACAAGCACGACAACGGCGAATACAAAATTCCGTTCATCGTCGTGTGCGATGCGTTCCAGTCGGAGATGACCGCATTCGCCGATCTCATCCTGCCCGACACGACCTACCTCGAACGACACGACGCAATGTCGATGCTGGACCGCCCGATCTCCGAGTTCGACGGTCCCGTCGATTCCGTGCGCGTGCCGGTCGTGCCGCGCACCGGCGATTGCCGTCCGTTCCAGGAAGTGCTCGTCGAGCTCGGCAGCCGCCTGAAGCTGCCCGCGTTCACGACGCCCGAAGGCACGCGCAAGTATCGCGACTATCCGGATTTCATCGTCAATCATCAGACGGCGCCGGGGTCGGGCGTGGGCTTTCTGATCGGCTGGCGCGGCAAGGACGGCAAGGAGGCGCTCGTCGGCGAGCCGAATCCGAATCAATGGGAAGAGTACGCAAAGCACGATTGCGTCTATCACTACACGCTGCCCCAAGAGCTGCAATACATGCGCGGCCAGAACGGGCCGTACCTGCAATTCGCCGTCGATAAAGGTTTTCGCAAGTTCAACGAGCCGATCCTGATCCAGCTCTATTCCGACGTGATGCAGAAGTTCCGCCTCGCCGCGCAGGGTCGCACGAAAGGCCGGCAGCCGCCGGAACACTTGCGCGCGCGCATCGAGAAATATTTCGATCCGCTGCCCTTTTGGTACGCGCCGCTGGAACTCGATACGACCGATCTCGCGCAGTATCCGCTCGCGGCCGTCACGCAGCGCCCGATGGCGATGTATCACTCGTGGGACTCGCAGAACGCGTGGCTGCGGCAGATTCACGGCGAGAACCTGTTGTACATGAATCCGCGCATGGCGAAGGCGAACGGCATCGAGGACGGCGGCTGGATTTACGTCGAATCGCAATGGGGCAAGGTGCGCTGCATGGCGCGCTATAGCGAAGCCGTCGAGCCCGGAACGGTGTGGACGTGGAACGCGATCGGCAAGGCATCGGGCGCGTGGAGCCTCGGTCCCGACGCGAACGAATCGCAGCGGGGCTTTCTGCTCAATCACCTCATCACGGATGAGCTTCCTGCGTCCGCGCGCGAAGGCCTGCGCTTTTCGAACTCCGATCCGATCACCGGACAAGCCGCGTGGTACGACGTGCGCGTGCGCGTCTATCCCGCCGAAAGCGATGCCGACCACACGCTGCCGCAATTCGCGCCGATGCGTCCATCGCCCGGCATGACGGGATCGGTTCAACGCGTCGTGCAGACGTACTTCGCCGGACGCGGCGAGTTCGCGGCGCGCTTGCGCAACGCCATCAAGCGCGACGTCAAAAACTGAAGGAGACCGGCATGACTCAAATGGCCCTCGTGATCGATCTGAACGTCTGCGTCGGCTGCCACGCCTGCGTGACGAGCTGCAAGGAATGGAACACGTCCGGCGAAGCTGGCAGTCTCGCGGATCAGCGCCCGTACGACGCCGATCCGTCCGGCACCTTCTTCAACCGCGTGCAGACGTATGAAGCCGGCGAATTTCCGCTCGCCGATACGATCCACTTTCCGAAGTCGTGCCTGCACTGCGAGGATCCGCCGTGCGTGCCCGTCTGTCCGACCGGCGCGAGCTACAAGCGCAAGGAAGACGGACTCGTGCTCGTGGACTTCGACAAGTGCATCGGCTGCAAGTACTGCGCGTGGGCGTGTCCGTACGGCGCGCGCGAGCTCGACGAAGCGCGCAAGGAGATGACGAAGTGCACGCTGTGCGCCGATCGCATCTACAACGAGGCGCTGCCCGAACGCGATCGCAAGCCGGCGTGCGTGCTCGCGTGTCCGACGTCGGCGCGGCTCTTCGGCGATATCCACGATCCGGAGTCGGTCGTGTCGAAGGCGATCGAGGAGCGCGGCGGCTATCAGTTGATGCCCGAATGGGACACGAAGCCCGCGAATCATTATTTGCCGCGTCGTCCCGTGAATGCGTGCAGCAGCGGCGGCGGCTCGTGCGGCTGTCAGTCTCAAGACGCCGAAGCGCCGGACGCACCCGGAGCGCACGGCGAACTCAATCTCGCGTCGATGGCCGTGCGCGTCTGACTTTCATCGGAGCTCGAACATGAAACCCGCGTTTTCCGTCGTGTTTCTCACGACATTGAGCGGCGCCGCGCAAGGCTTGCTGATTGCGCTCGTCGGTGTCGAAGCGTGCGCGAAGCTCGGTCTGATCGACGCGCCTTCGCAACTGTTCTTCATCCTCGGCGCGGCGTTGTCGGTCGTGCTCGGCGGGCTGGGCCTCGTCGCATCGTTTTTCCATCTCGGGCATCCCGAGCGGGCGTGGCGCGCCATCGCGATGTGGCGTACGTCGTGGCTGTCGCGCGAATGCCTGTGCCTGCCCGCGTTCCTCGGATGCGCCGCGTTGTACGGCTTCGCGCACTGGCTCGGCGCGCCGTGGTCGCTTGCCCTCGGCGTGATCGGCGTGATCGCGTCGGCGGCGCTTTTCGTCTGCACCGCGATGATCTACGCATGCCTGCGCTTCCTGCAGGAATGGGCGACGCCGCTCACGATGGTCAACTTCGTGCTGCTCGGCTGCGCATCGGGATTCACGCTGGCGACCGCGTGCGCCGCGTGGCTCGCGCCGTCGCTGGCAGCGGGTCTCGCCGCTTGTGCGTGCACGTTGACGCTCGCGGGCTGCGCGACGCGCGTCGCCGCGCTCAAGCGCAATGCGAAGCTGCGGCCAAAATCGACCGTGCAGAGCGCGACCGGCATCAAGGGGCCGAACGTCGTGCAGAAGTCGCGGGGCTTCACGGCGGGCGCGTTCAATCTGCGCGAGTTCTTTCACGGACGCTCGGCGCAGGCGATCGCGCGCATCAAGTGGACGTTTCTCGTCGGCGCGTTCGCCGTGCCCTTCGTGCTGATGCTGCTCGGGATCGGTGCGCAATCGGTCGCGCTCTTCTGCCTCGCGTGCGTCACGCAGTATCTCGGGCTCGTCGCCGAGCGATGGTTCTTCTTCGCCGAAGCGCGCCATCCGCAGAATATTTACTACGCGCGCGCCTCGTAGTGCGCGAGGCGCGCACCAAGGTCATGCCGCGAGCTTGAGCGCCTGCTCGAAATCGGCGATCAGATCGTCGATATCTTCGATGCCCGCCGAAAGCCGCAGCATGCCGTCGGAAATGCCCATCGACTTGCGCACTTCGGGGCCGGCTTCGAAGAAGATCGTCGGCGCAACGGGAATGATGAGCGTGCGCGTGTCGCCGAGGCCCGTCGCCTTGACCGGCAACTGCAGCGCGTTGACGACATCGATCATGCGGTCTGCGCGGCGCAACTCGAACGACAGCAGCCACGACGCACCCTTGAACAGCGCCTGAGCGATCTCGTATTGCGGATGACTCTTCAATCCCGGATAAAACACGCGCCCGATGGCCTCGTGCTTCTCCAGATACTGGGCGAGCGCGAGCGCGTTCTCGCTGCACTTCGCGACGCGCAGGGCGAGCGTTTCCGCGCCCATCGCGATGGAATGCGCCTGCTCAGACGACAGCGACGCGCCCATGTCGCGCAGCCCTTTCTTGCGGACTTGCAGCAAGCCCTGCTCTTTGGACGGCGACTTGCGGTAATCATCGGCGATGTTCGGATAGGCGCTCCAGTCGAAGAGGCCCGTGTCCGTCACCGCACCGCCGAGCGCCGCGCCATGACCCGCGATGGTCTTCGTCAGCGAATTGACGACGAGGCTCGCGCCGACCGCCTTGGGCCGGAACAGCGCCGGCGACGTGATCGTGTTGTCGACGACATACGCGAGGCCGCGCTCGCGGCACAACGCGCCGATGCCTTCGAGATCGGGAATCTGCGTGCCGGGGTTCGCGATGGTCTCGACGAACACCATGCGCGTATTCGGCTTGATCGCGTTCGCGACGTTCTCGGCGGAAGTTGCATCGACCATCGTCACTTCGATGCCGAGCGTGCGCAGCGTGCCGAACAGGCTGTTGGTGTTGCCGAAGACGTAGCGGCTCGATACGAGATGATCGCCCGCGCGCAGCAAGGTCAGGAAAATGGCGGTGATTCCCGCCATGCCGGTGCCGAAGCAGATCGAGCCGATGCCGTCTTCGAGGCTCGTGATCTTGCGTTCGAGCGCGGCGGTGGTCGGCGTGCCCTGACGCGCGTAGTTGAAACCGCCTTTCTTCGTGCCCTGGAAGACGCCGATCAGATCTTCCACGCGCTCGAATCCGTACTGAACCGATGTGTGGATCGGCTGGCGCACGCCGCCGTGCTCGCCGCCCGCGTTTCTGTCGCCGTGAACGATGCCTGTGGTGAAGCCTTGCTTGTTCATCTCTTCTCCGCTACTCGAAAACGCAAAACATCGATTTTGCACGATTCGCGACGAGTCATGGCATCGCCGCGCGACGGGAACGCGTGTTGCTCGTCCGCCTCTTCGTTCGCGCGTTTCCCGCCGAACGTCAAAAACGCGCACACTCACGCTTCGCCGCCGATGCGGCATGCCCCGACGAGGAGCCCTTTCTCATGGCTTACGAACTCTACTATTGGGACGGATTGCAGGGCCGAGGCGAATTCGTCCGGCTCGCGCTCGAAGATGCGGGCGCCGAATATATCGACGTCGCGCGCGAATCGAAGAACAGCGGCTACGGCATGGACGCGATGATGAAAGTCCTGAACAGCAAGACTGAGCCGCATATTCCGTTTGCGCCGCCGTTTCTCAGGGACGGCGAGCTGATCGTCCCCCACGTCGCGAACATTCTTCTTTATCTCGGGCCGAAGCTGAACCTCGCGCCGAAGGACGAGGGCCTGCGCTACGTCGCGCACGGCCTGCAACTGACGATCGCCGATTTCGTCGCCGAAGTGCACGACACGCATCATCCGCTCGCGACCGAACTCTATTACGAAGATCAAAAGGACGCGGCGAAAATCCGCACGCAGAATTTCCTGGACAAGCGCGTGCCGAAGTTCATGAAGTACTTCGAGCGCGTGCTTGCGCAGAACCCGCACGGCGATACGCAGATGATCGGCGATACGGCGACTTACGTGGATCTGTCCATCTTCCAGATCGTCGATGGCCTGCATTACGCCTTTCCGCGCGCGATGAAGGAGTTCGGCGCGCAGTATCCGCGCGTGGCCGCGATTCATGATGCGGTGCTGCAACGGCCGAACATCGCGGCTTACGTCGATTCGGAACGGCGCATCCCGTTCAACGAATCGGGCATTTTCAGGCACTATCCCGAACTCGATCAGGACGCTTGAAACCTCGACACTCACCAGGAGCCAGCATGGTAGAAACGATTCCTTCATTCGGTCTCGGCACGTTTCGCGTCGATGCCGCGAAGACCACGAACGCGGTGAAGAGCGCATTGCAGCTCGGTTATCGCCATATCGACACCGCGCAGTACTACAACAACGAAGCGGCTGTCGGTCAGGGCGTGCGCGAATCGGGCGTGGCGCGCGACGATATCTGGGTAACGACGAAAGTCTGGTGGGAACGGCTCTCGCACGACGCGCTCGTCGCGAGCCTGAAGGACAGTCACGCGAAGCTCGACATCGGCACGATCGATCTCGCGCTCGTGCACTGGCCGTCGCCCGACGGCGCGGTGCCGATCGCCGAAACGCTCGCGGCGATGCAGGAAGCGCAGAAGCTCGGGCTGATTCGCCACTACGGCGTGTCGAATTTCACCGCGCCGTTGCTCGAAGAAGCGCTGAAGGCGCCGGGCGGCGACGCGATCGTCACGAATCAGATTGAAGTGAGCCCGTTTCTCGCGAACCGCGCGCTCGTCGATGCGACGCAAAAGCTCGGCGTGAAAGTGACCGCGTACATGCCGCTCGGCGAAGGGCGCGCGCATACGGACGCGACGCTCAAGGCGATCGCCGGGAAGCATGGCGCGACGCCCGCGCAGGTGACGTTCGCGTGGCTGCTTTCGCGCGATATCGTGGTGCTGTCGGCATCGACGAATCCGGAGCATCAGAAAGCCAACTGGGACGCGCAGAAACTGAAGCTCGACGCCGACGACATCGCGAAAATCGATGCGCTCGACGAAGGCAAGCGCAAT
Source organism: Caballeronia sp. AZ1_KS37 (assembly GCF_023631165.1). Classification (NCBI taxonomy): domain Bacteria; kingdom Pseudomonadati; phylum Pseudomonadota; class Betaproteobacteria; order Burkholderiales; family Burkholderiaceae; genus Caballeronia; species Caballeronia sp. AZ1_KS37. The sequence goes on from NZ_JALQDP010000010.1 coordinate 39,149, forward strand.
GCGAATCCGCCGTTCGCGCCGAAGTGGTGACGCGCGATTGCTCCGACGAAGCCCGGCCAGGCGTGTGCCGGGCTTTTTTTCGACTCTGACGAACGCGTTTCGACGTCCGCAGCGCCGCCCTGCAATGCTATCCTTGCGAGTCCCTTATTCCATTTGCTTCTAAGCATTCCACGATTTCGCAAAAGTGCTCTCCTTTCTGCTCAAGCTCCGTACACGGGCCCAACGGCTTTTCCGTCTGTCGGACTCGCATACGATGCTCGTCTGGGCGGTGGTCGTCGGCGTGGCCGGTGCTTTCGCCACCTCCGTCTTTCGCGAAGGCATTGAGATCCTTCAGCGGCTCCTCGGCAATCATTCGGAAGGTCTCGTCGCGCTCGCGCAAAGCCTGCCCTGGCCCGTGCGCGTGCTGTTGCCCGCCGTGGGCGGTCTCATCGCGGGCGTCTGCCTGCTGATCGCCCGCAAGCGCGCGAGCAAGAATGCGAGCACGGACTACATGGAAGCCGTCACCATCGGCGATGGCGTCGTGCCCGTCTGGCAAAGCGTATGGCGCAGTTTGTCGTCGCTCATCACGATTTCGAGCGGCGGCTCGATCGGTCGCGAAGGGTCGATGGTGCAACTCGCCGCCCTGGTGTCGTCGCTGATCGGGCGCTGGGTGCACTTCGATCCGCCGCGCCTGCGTCTGCTCGTCGCGTGCGGCGCGGCGGCCGGAATCACGTCGGCGTACAACGCGCCTATCGCCGGCGCGTTCTTCGTCACCGAACTCGTGCTCGGCTCGATGGCGATGGAAAGCTTCGGCCCGATCGTCGTCTCGTCGGTCGTCGCCAACATCACGATGCGCGAGTTCGCCGGCTACAGGCCGCCGTACGAGATGCCGGTGTTCCCGACCGTCACCGGCATCGAAGTGCTGCTCTTCGTCGTGCTCGGACTGCTCTGCGGCACGCTCGCGCCGCACTTCCTGCGGCTGCTCGCCGAATCGAAAAAACGCTTCTCGACCTTGCCCCTGCCCTTGCCCGTGCGCCTCGCGCTGGGCGGGCTGATCGTCGGCGTGATATCGATCTGGTGGCCCGAAGTCTGGGGCAACGGTTACGAAGTCGTGAACTCGCTGCTGCACGAACCGTGGACCTGGACCGCGCTGCTCACCGTGCTCGTCTTCAAGATCATCGCGACGGCGGCCACCGCCGGTTCGGGCGCGGTCGGCGGCATCTTCACGCCGACGCTCTTCGTCGGCGCGGTGCTCGGCTGTCTTTACGGCATCGGCGTGCATTCGATCTGGCCGGACTCCACGTCCGCGCCCTTCGCCTACGCGATGGTCGGCATGGGCGCGTTTCTCGCCGCGGCCACGCACGCGCCGCTCATGGCCATCCTGATGATCTTCGAGATGACGCTGTCGTATCAGGTCATGCTGCCGCTAATGGTTTCGTGCGTGATCGCGTACTTCATCGCGCGCACGTCCGAGCAGACGTCGATGTACGAAGTCACGCTGCGGCGCACGCGTGAAGAGAAAGAGCGCCTGCGTCTAGCCGCGACGCAGATGCGCGAGCTCGTCAAGCCCGCCGATACCGTCGTGCCGCTGTCCGCGAACATCAAGGACATGACGCGCGTGTTCCTCGAATATCCGGTGAAGTATCTGTACGTCGTCGATGACGCCGGGCGCTTTCAGGGCGTGGTGGCGCTGAAGAACATCACGTCGGATCTGCTCGACGACAAGACCTGCGCATCCAAAACCGCCGCGGATTATCTTCAGCCGGAATTCGACGTGCTCACGCCCGACATGTCGCTCGGCGAAGCACTGCAGCACTTCCTCGCGTTCCAGGGCGAACGCCTGCCGGTCATCGAAAAAAAGACGCAGCCGTTGCTGCTCGGCGTCGTGTACAAAACCTCACTTCTGGACGCATACTTCCGTCTGAACCCGACGTCGCGCTGAAACTGCGCAGCCGTGCAATTTCGCGGCGCGTCACGCTTCGCGTGCGCGCGTTTCGCGCGGGTCGGATCGACTTCACAATTCACTCGAAGTATGTCTGCGCGACGCCCACTCGTCGCGCCCGTGTGCGCGGCGCTGTCATGGTCCGAGCGCACGGCGGGTGGCGGAAATACCCATCGGCATAGGCTTTGCTTGGTCTTTTCTGCTGCCTACGTGAGGAGGGGTTGCCCGATGAAGACCTCAACGTTGTTGTCGATGGCTCTGGTTTCCGTCTCGTGCTATGCCGCGCCGCTGCACACCAGTTCGACCGACGAATCCACCGCCGCCATTGCCGCGACGCGCGCCGCGCTGCGCGTGAACGCCGCGCCCGTATCGCCGCCCGCGCCCGAAGTCGCGGCGCAGGATCTCGATCACGCGCGCTGGCGTCATGTGCCGCTGCCGAAATCGCGCACGCCGAGTCACGGCATGGCGAGCCAGACGATTCAGGTCCAGACCTGACGCGCCTCCTCATTCACTGACTCGACACCGGACCTCGGAATGACCGACACGCACGCAAAGCACGCCTTGAACGACGAGCCGATCGACAACGAGATCGCCCAGGTATTACGTCTCGTGAAGTACCCCGCCAACAAGGACGCGATCGTCGATGCGGCGCGCGAGGCGGGCGTATCCAACGACGTCATCACCGTGTTCGACGGCCTGCCCGAGCAGGACTACACGGACGCGAATTCGGTCGAACAACTGCTGGGCAGCAACGGCGGTCCCGGCATTTCGATCTGAACCTGGCGCGCGGCACGATCGCGATGCACGCGCTCGCCCGTCTTCGATCAGGTTGTACAAATCTTTATTCATCAAAGACTTAACGCGTCTACGCGAGGCTTTTCAACACTACTGTCCACAGAAATTGTGGATAAGTCGGGCATCGCATCGATGTCGCGCGCGCGAGCGAAAAAGTGGCGCGATGCGCGTCGCGCGGGGATTTCAGCGCGAAATCAAGAAACTAGATGAGTCGCCAAGCGGTTTTCCACAGCCCTTTCCCCGTGCGCTGGGGATAAGTTATACAAAGCCCGATACGCATTGATGCAACCTGAAGCGCGCATGACTTTTCCTTGGGCATCAGTCATTTAGCAGACTTTTAGGCGCGTTTTCAACAGGGTGCTCCCCAATTGATGGGGACAACATGTCCGCGCGCTGATGGCGAAAATTTATGTCCGCTTTGCTTTGTAATACAAAGTAAGCGGGTGGCATAATCCCGCCACTCGGGATTTGCAAATCTTCGTCCTCATGCGCAGTCGCTTCCATCAACGAACGGGTTCACTGCTGGCATTGCTCGCAATGCTGCTGATCACGTTCGCGCCGATGGTCTCGCAACTGATCGCCGCCAGCGCGCATGCCGACGAACTCACCGCCGAGCTCTGTTCGGCGCATGCGTCGACAGTCGAGCGTTCGGGCGGTCATCATTCGACGCATTCGACAGACACGCTCGCGCATCTCGACGACCAGGCTTGCGGCTACTGTCACTTCTTCGCGCACGCGCCCGCCATCTCCGATGCACGCGCCCCCGCAGCGCTCGACGTTCCTGCACGCCGCAGCGTCGCGGTCGCGCGGATTCGCATCGAGCGTCCCGCGCCTCCTTTCACCACTGCGCAGCCTCGCGCCCCTCCGGTTCTCGTCTGATTTCGTCCTAACGGATCGATTGCCTTTCGCGGCATCGAACGGCGCCGCGCGTCCATCGCGTCGCGCCGCGCTCATTCATCACGAATTCGAAGAAGAACCATGCTCACTTTCAGCAAGGGGCGGCGTCGTGCCGTCCGCACACGCAGAAGCGAGGACGCTGCCATGAAGCGACTCGCCCGACAACGCGCCCTCATGACGGGCCTCACCGCGCTCGCCGCGACCCGCGCATTCGCGCAGGCCGAACCCGCGACGCTTCCCGCCGTCATCGTTCAAGGACAGGCGCAACATTCGCTGACATCGCAAAACGTCGCCGATCAGAAGCGCACGCTCGACGCGACGGTCGGCTCGGTCGGCTTCGTCGATAGCGCCGATTACCAGAACACCTACGCCTTCACGTTGCGCGACGTCCTCAAGAACGTGCCCGGCGTTTTCGTGCAGAACCGCTACGGCCAGGAGTTGCGCCTCTCGATTCGCGGCTCGGGCCTCGCGCGCGGCTATCACACGCGCGGGCTGGAGATACTGCAGGACGGCATCCCGACCAATCTCGCCGATGGCAGCGGCGACTACTATCAGATCGACCCGCTCGCGCTGCAATCCGTCGATGTCTACAAGGGCGGCAACGGCCTCGCGTACGGCTCGTCGATGATGGGCGGCGCGATCGATTTCGTCACGCCTTCCGCCTACACCGCCGATGCGCCGAACATCGTGCGGCTCGAAGGCGGCAGCTTCGGCACGATCCGGGGCAGCGCGCAGTTTTCGCGCGTGATGGGTCCGCTGGATTTCATCGGCACTTTCTCGGTGAATCATGCGGACGGTTATCGCGATCACGAGCGCGGCCAGTACGAGCAGTTCAACGCGAATATCGGCTATCGATTCTCGCCGGATGTGGAGACGCGCTTCTATCTCGGCGCGTATGTCGTCGATCAGCAGCTTCCCGGCACGCTCTCGCTTTCCGACGCGCTCAACAATCCGACGAAGGCATCCGCGAGCGCGCTGGCGGGCGATCAGGCGCGCGATACGCGCACCGAGCGCATCGCCAACAAGACGACCGTCAAGCTCGATGTCGGGCAGCTCGATATCGTCACGTGGGCAATCCACAAGAGTCTGTATCACCCGATCTTCCAGGTCATCGATCAGGACGGCTGGACCTACGGCATCGCGCCGCGCTATACCGCGACGTTCAACGTGAGCGGGATGCGCAACGATGTCATCGCGGGCGCGCGTTTCTTCGGCGGCAACACGCAGGCGCGGCAGTGCGTGAACGTGTCGGGCAACGAAGGCGCGCAAACGCTCGATTCGACGCAAAGCGCCTACAACTACGAGGCGTACGTCGAAGACCGTCTGTTCTTCCTGCCGACCGTCGCGCTGATGGCCGGCTTCAAGGCGTTGCGCGACGTGCGCAAGTATGTCGATCACGGCGGGCTCGCGGCCGATCCGAACTACAAGTCGGCTAGCGAGACCTTCAGCGGCGTGAATCCGAAGCTCGGATTGATGTGGCAGCCGAATCGCGACATCCAGGCGTATGTGGACATTACGCGCAGCCAGGACGTGCCGGATTTCGGCGATCTCACGCAGACCTTTTCGAGCACGACGCAATTCACGCCGCTCACGTCGCAGCATGCGTGGACGCTCGAGCTCGGCACGCGCGGCACGCGCGATCGCGTGAGCTGGGACGTCACCGCGTATCGCTCGCTCGTGCGCGACCAGTTGCTTCAGTACACGACGAATCCCGACATACCGGCATCGACGTTCAATGCGAACAAGACGGTGCTGCAGGGCATCGAAGCCGGCGTATCGGTCGATGTGTGGCGCGACGTCACGCACGCGGGCGCGGGCGACAGGATCACGCTGTCGGGCTTGTGGAACCTGAGCGATTTCCGCTTCAAGGACGATCCGCAGTACGGCAACAACCGCATCGCGGGCGTGCCGGTGAACGTGTTGCGCGCCGTGCTCGGCTATGCGCGGCCGAACGGCTTTCACATTTCCGCATCCGTCGACTGGGTGCCGGCGGGCGCGTGGGCCGACGACGCCAACACGTTGCGCGTGCCGGGCTATACGCTCATCGGCGTGCAGGCGGGGATGGATTTTCGCAACGGCCTCTCGGTGTTTCTGGACGCGCGCAATCTGACCAACAAGCGCTACGTGAGCGACATCAGCACGATCGCGGATGCGCGCACCGCGTCGTCGACCGCGATCTTCTATCCGGGCGAAGGCCGCAGCATCTTCGCGGGCGTGCGCTACGCGTTCTGAGCGCGCGGCGGCGACTTAGCTGCCGCGATACTGCGCGGCGCTGGCGGGCGCCGGCGCCGCCGGCTTCTTCGCGTCCTTGTCCCTGGACTTGGCCACGCCGGTCGCCGCCGCATCCGACGACATGTACGCCGGCGCCGCCTTCGCCTTCTGCTTCTGCCCTGCGGGCGGCGCGGTCGGCGCTTTGCCGATATCGGCGAGCATCTGCTGGCAAGGCAGCGGCTTGTTGTTGCTCGGCGCGATGAGCGGAATCAGCGCCGCGAACGGATTGATGAGACCGAGACCCACGGCGGCCGCGCCGCGCAGCGCGAGCACCGGACTCACGCCGACGTGCGGATCCTTGAACGTGCCCTTCACGTACAGCGGCGAGCGCAGGGAGAAAATGCGCAGGCCCTTCGTGTGCGGATGGATGCCGAGATCCATGTCCTCGGTCTTCAGATTGATCGTGCCGTCGACATTGATGACGGCATCGTCGGTGTCGAGCGCGAACACGCGCGAATCGAGCACGCCGTCGGTCACGACGAAATCCGCCGCCGCGCAGTTGATGTTCACGTCGCGCTTGCCGAAGAGCTTCTCGTAGACCACGTTCGCCACGTTCAGCCCCGCCGCTTCCATATACAGACGGCTCACGGTGCCTTCCGTGATGAGCGCCTTCACCTCGCCGTTCGATGTCGCCGCGAGCGCCGCGGGCGAATTGCCGGTCGCGGAAAGCGCGGCGTCGCCGTTGACCTCGCCGAGCGCGGATTGCATCGTCTTCACGGTCGGGAACAGCTGCTTGAGCTTCAGATGCCGCGCCTGCGCGGACACGCGGCCCTTGAGCGGCGCGGCGCTGCCGTCGAGATGAATGTTCGATGCGAGCGAGCCGCCCGCCACGCCGAACTTGAGCGGCTCGAACGACAGCACGCCGTCGTTCATGATGACGTGCGTGTACAGATCGGTGATCGGCAGATCAGGATCCTTGATGATGCGCTGGCCGGTGAACTTGACGTCGGCATCGATGGCCTTCCAGCGATCGGTCTTGAACTCTTCGGTCGGCAGCGCCTTCGACGACGGCTGCTTCTCCGTCTCGCCGCGCTTCGCCTTGCTCGCGTTCGAATCGGCACCGATGATCGGCGCGAGATCCTTGAACTGCAGCAGATGCGACACGAGCTCGCCCTTCAGGAGCGGACGCGGCTTCTTGCCCGCATAGACGAGCGAACCGTTGATATCGCTGCCGCCGACGCGCCCGGTGAAGTTCTCGTAATGGAACACGTTGCCGTCCTCGCGGAACTGGCCGGTCAGACGCCCTTCGGTCGCGAACGGCGGCGTTTCGGGCAAGGTCACGCCCGTGAACGGATACAGATGCGCCATGCTCACCGCCTGAACCCACAGGCGCAGATCGAGCGCGGCCAGATGCGCCGGATCGGTCACGGTGCCGACGAACGCGATATGCGTGTCGCCGAGGCGCACGTCGGCCTGAACCGGGAACGGGCGCTTCGCGTCCTGCACGGCGAGCACGCCGCCGAGCTTGCCTTCGCCCGAAACCTTGCCGTTGTTGTACGTGCCCTTCACGGTCCAGCCGAATGCGTACGGCGGAATCGGCGGTTTCGGGCCTTCCTTGGTCGTGATGCTGGTATTGGCCGACGTGCTCGCCGGATTCGGCGCCGATGCGTTCGCCGCAGCCGCCGCCGATGCAGCCGACGCCGCCGACGCTTCCGAGGCCGCGGCCGCATCCGCTTGTTTGTTGAGCTTCGCCGCGCCGCTCTTGCCGACCATTTCCGCCGACGACTTCGCCGACGCCGCTTCCTGCTGCTTCATCACCTCGCCGATCGGCACGGCCTGGCCGAGCGTATCGATGACGACCTGCATCTCGGCCTTCGTGACTTCATCGTGGATATCGACGGTGCCCTTCGCGAGTGAAATATCGCCGAGCTTGAGATTCCAGGTCGACGGCTCGGTCGATTGCTTGAACTTGAACGTCCAGTTATTGCGATTGTCCTTGAGCCGCTCGACATCGATCGACGGATTCACGAGATTGATCGTCGGAATCACGATGTCGTGCGCGAGCAGCGGCAGCACTTCGACCTGGAAGTCGATTTCATCGAGCGTGGCGAAGTGCTGCTGGCGCGCCCAGTCCGGATTCGCGATCGTGATTTTTTCAGCGGAGAAGCGCGGCCACGGCACCCAGCGTTTCCAGCCCGTCTCGTTTGGCGGACGCTGCCAGCCGACTTTCAGATCGCCGGTGATTTCGAAGCGGCGGCCGATTGCTTCCGAGACCTTGTCGTCCACCCAGGGCCGCAGCCGGTTCCAGTCGAACGTCAGAAAAATGACCACCAGTATTGCGATCAGAACCGCCAGAACGGCAAAAATCCATGCGACGATCCTTCCGATTTTTTTTCCGGTCGTTCGGGCCTGCGCCATGACGGCTCCATCCTTTTTTGCTGATTATGATTGCGGCAGCACATCGTGTGCCCGCGGCTTATGCGTCCGCTGAATGCCGAATGTCCGTAAGATGCTCATCCAGAGAACGACACACACACCCACGATGCAGGACGCGACATCGACCGAACTCGTCGCCACGCACGGCGTGATGCGCCGGGACGCCGCGCGCGGCACGGTGCTGCTGCATGCCACGGATTTCGCACTCGACGAAAGCCAGCGCGCCGCGATCACCGGACCGTCGGGCTCGGGCAAGAGCGTGTTTCTGCGCACGCTCGCGCTGCTCGATGCGTGCGATGCCGGTTTCGTTACGTGGCGCGGCGAGCGCATCGCGCGTGCGCAGATTCCGGCTTACAGGCGGCGCGTCGCGTATATCGCGCAACGGCCCGCGATGCTCGACGGCACCGTCGAAGACAATCTGCGCTATCCGTTTTCGCTGAAGGCTTATCGCGACACGCATTTCGATCGCGATATCGCGATGCGGCTCGCGCAGGCGGCCGGACGCAGCGCGGACTTCCTCGACAAGTTCGCAAGCGATCTGTCCGGCGGCGAGGCGCAGATCGCCGCGCTCGTGCGGGTGCTGCAACTCGCGCCCGACGTGCTGCTGCTCGACGAACCGACCGCATCGCTCGATCCGGCGTCGGCACGCTCGATCGAAGCGCTCGTGGCCGCGTGGTTCGACGCCGATGAAGCGCGCGCGTGCATCTGGGTATCGCACGATCCGGATCAGGCGCGGCGCGTCGCCACGCGTCATCTGACGATGAACGCAGGCGTACTCGGCGAGGACAAGCGATGAGCGGCTATCAGAACCTCAGTCTCTTCGATATCGGCCTGGCGGCGGCGCTGATCGTCGTCAATGGCGCGCTGTCGGTTGCGCTCGACCTCGGTCTCGAACGCAAGCTCTTCGTCGCCGCGATCCGCACCGTCGTGCAATTGCTGCTGATCGGGTACGTGCTCGGCTGGGTGTTCGCGTTCAATCGCTGGTATGTCGTGCTGCCGCTGATGGCGCTGATGACGGTCATCGCCGGATTCGCCGCCTCCGATCGCGGACGGCGCACTTATCGCGGACAGCGCGCGGACAGCATCCTGTCGATTTGGGGCAGTTCGTGGCTGATCGGCGCGTTCGGGCTGTTCGTCGTGATCCGGATTCATCCGTGGTATGAGCCGCAATACGCGATTCCGATCCTCGGGATGATCCTCGGCAATTGCCTGACGGGCGTGTCGCTCGGCATCGAGCGCATGACGGAAGAACTGACTTCGGGACGCGCGGCGGTCGAGATGTCGCTCGCACTCGGCGCCTCGCGCTGGGAAGCGGCGCAGAGACCCGCGCGCCAGGCCGTGCGCGCGGGCATGATTCCGACGTTGAATCAGATGGCCGTGGTCGGTCTCGTCAGCCTTCCCGGCATGATGACCGGCCAGGTGCTCGCCGGGCAGTCGCCATTGCAGGCGGTGCGGTATCAGATCGTCATCATGTTTCTGATTGCGGCGGGCTCGGGGCTCGGCGTGGTCGGGGCCGTCGTGCTGACGTATCGGCGGCTGTTTTCGCGGGACCATCGGTTCATGGCGTCGAAGCTCGTCGAACGAAAAGCCCGCAAACGCGCCGCGTAGCTCACTCGCCGTTGTACGCCCGCTCGAGCGCCGGGAGATCGAGCTTGATCATCCCTTGCATCGCTTTCATGGTGCGGTCGGCTTTCACCGGGTCCGGGTCCTGCAACATGCCGAGCAGACGCGTCGGCGCAACTTGCCACGTCACGCCGAAGCGGTCCGTGAGCCAGCCGCAGGCCAGCGAACGGCCGCCGTCCATCAGCTTGTCCCAGTAATGGTCGACTTCTTCCTGCGACTCGCACTTGATGAACATAGAAACGGCCGGCGTGAACGCGAACTCCGGATTGCCGTTCAGCGCCAGGAAGTCCTCGCCTTCGAGTTCGAACATCACGGCGATGACGCTGCCGACCGGCTTCGGGCCCGACTCGGTGCTGCGCATGATGTCCTTGATGCGCGCGTTCCTGAACGTGCTGACATAAAAGTTCGCGGCCTCTTCGGCGTTGCCGCCTTGGAACCACAGACAGGGCGAAATCTTGTGCATGTGCGTTGCTCCGTTCTCACTAGCGTGCGTGGTTTCGTTCATTGACCGCAAGGCTGCTGCGCCATCGCCTGCTTCATTTCTTCCGGCGTCATGTCACGCGTATGCGTCGCGACCGACCATTGATGACCGAACGGGTCTTCGAGACGCCCGTAGCGGTCGCCCCAGAACATGTCGGCGACGGGCATCGTGACTTTCGCGCCGGCGCTTTCGGCCTGCTTCACGGTGGCGTCGGCGTCTTCGACATACAGGTGTATCGTGACCGGCGATCCGTTCAGCGCCTTCGGACCGACCGAGCCGAATTGCGGGAACTCATCGACGAGCATCAGCATGGAATCGCCGATTTTGACCATCGCGTGCATGAGCTTGCCGTCGGGCCCGGGCATGCGGCCCAGCTCGATGGCGTTGAACGCGCGCTTGTAGAACTCGATCGCTTCCGCGGCGCCCGCGCACACGAGATGCGGGGTCAGCGAACGCATGCCTTCGGGAATCGGCTTGACGGCGGATTGGGACATGTCGGCTCCGTGTAGTGAGTGAGCGCGCCGGGTTTGGCGCGGTCTCATAGCCTACGACGAACGGGCCGCGCGCGAATCGACACAAGCCCGCAGACGCCTGTCAAATTTCTTCGACCGGCGCGCGCCGATAGCTTATTTCGAATGCTGTTCCGCGAGCGATTGAATCAGCGCTTCGAGCCGCGAGAAATTGACCGGCTTGGTCAGATGATCGCGAAAACCGGCTTCGCGGCAACGGCGGATGTCCTCGTCCATGCCGTAGCCCGTGATCGCCACCGACGGCTTGTCGGGCTGCAGGCTCTGCCACGCGCGCGCGATATCGAGTCCGCTGCCGTCGGGCAGGCCGATATCGCTGACGAGCAGATCGAACGGCCCGCTCTTCGCGCGTTCGAGCGCCTGAGCGACCGTTACGGCAACCGACACTTCGTGGCCGAGCATTTCGAGCACTTCGGCCATCGCCGACGACGTCTGCTCGTTGTCCTCCACGAGCAGCACCTTGAGCGCGCGTCCCTGTTCCCGGCTCGCGGCTTCGATGAGCGGCTCGTCCTCGCGCGCGGGTTGCAGTTTCGCGAGCGGCAGCGTCAGCGTGAAGCGCGCGCCCGCGTCGCGGCCTTCGCTGTAGGCCGAAAGCGTGCCGCCGTGCTTCTGCGCGAGCGTGCTCGCGATCGCGAGACCGAGCCCGAGGCCGCCGAACGAGCGCGTGATGGAATCGTCGGCCTGTTCGAACGCCGAGAAAATGCGCGGCAACGCCTCCGCGCTGATGCCGATGCCGCTGTCCGTCACGGAAACGGCGATCGTCGACGGATCCGGATTCCAGGTCCGCACGTCGATGCGCCCGCCCGCCGGCGTGAACTTCACCGCGTTCTTCATCAGATTCCAGATGATCTGCTGAAGGCGCGCCGCGTCGCCGAGCACGACGAACCGGCCCGCGTCGAAATGCGTTTCGAGCGTGAGGCTCTTCGCGCGCAGATCGGCTTCGGACATGTCGAGCGCGCTCGTCAGCAAGGTATCGAGCGCGACGCTCGCGAAATTCAGCGACAGCTTGCCGCGCGCGATGCTCGTGAGATCGAGCAGATCGTCGATGAGGCGCGCTTCCAGCTCGACATTGCGGCGGATGAGATCGAGCGTCGGATGCGCCTCGCGCGGCAGCGAGTGCTTCATTTCAAGCAGGCGCACGGCGGCGAGAATCGGCGTGAGCGGCGTGCGCAGTTCATGCGAGAGCACCGCCAGAAAATGGTCCTTCGCGCGATTCGCCGATTCCGCCTGATCCTTTGCGAGCCGCAGCGCGTCGGCGGCCATGTGGGCGTCGGTCGCGTCGCGCACGATCTTCGAAAAGCCGATCAGTTCGTCGTGCTCGCTGCGGATCGCCGTCGTCACGCCCGAGGCGAAAAACGAATGGCCATCCTTGCGCCAGAGCCAGCGGTCGTCGCTCGCGCTGCCTTCGCGCCGCGCGGTTTCCAGCTCGGCGTCGAACACGCCGCCCTCGCGATCTTCCTGCGCATAGAAGATGTTCGCGGACTGGCCGAGCACGTCCTGCGCGGGAAAGCCCAGAATGCGCTCCGACGCCGCGTTCCATGTGCGGATGCGGCCTTCGGGATCGAGCGTGATGACCGCGTAATCCTTCAGCGCATCGATGAGCAGGCGGAAATGCGTCTCCGTTTCGCGCAACGCCCGCTCGACGGCGATGCGTTGCGCGCGCTCGGCGCTCTCGCGCATCGCGCGGCGCACGACGGCGGGCAGCCGCTGCAGGCGCTGTTTCAGCACGTAATCGGTTGCGCCGCGCTTGAGCATATCGACGGCGTGCTCTTCGCCGAGCAAGCCCGACACGAAGATGAACGGCGTGTCCGGGGAACGCTCGCTCGCGATCGTGAGCGCCTCGATGCCCGAGAAGGTCGGCATCACGAAGTCGGCGAGGATCACGTCGAAGCGCTTTTTCTCCAGCTCGGCGATGAACGCCGCGGAGTCGTACACGATCGACGCCTCGACCGCATAGTCCGCGCGTTCGAGTTGGGCGATCGTCAGCTCCGCATCGAGTGCGTTGTCTTCGACGAGAAGCAGATGCAGAGGCTGCATGATCTAGGCGTCCTCTTGAAAGGACGCTTGCGGGCGCACCGGCCGGGACGGATTCGTGCTCATGGGCGCAGCGGTCATTGCGCGGGCGGCGGGCGGCGAAAGCGCGTCGAGCCCGGCGGCGGCTCGTTGAGCACGGCCCAGAACACGCCGAGATCGCTGATCGCCTCGACGAATTCGGCGAATTCCACCGGCTTCACCACATATGCGTTGACGCCGAGTTCATAGCTGCGGATGAGATCCTGCTCCTCGCGCGACGACGTGAGCATGACCACCGGCACGCTCTTCAGCGATGCGTTCGAGCGGATCATGTCGAGCACTTCGAGGCCGTCGATCTTCGGCAGCTTCAGGTCGAGCAGGATCACCGCCGGATTGCCGGGCGCGCGCTCCTTCCACTCGCCTTCGGAGGTGAGATAGTCGATGGCTTCCTGACCGTCGCGCGCCACGATCACCTCGTTGGCGAGCTGACTCTTGTCGAGCGCGACGAGCGTGAGCTCGAGATCGTTCGGATTGTCTTCGACGAGCAATATCGGTTTAAGCATGGTTTTTTCTTGACTTTGTATTTGGCGCGCCTTGCGTCCCGTTCGCGTTGCGGAATGTCACGGGCAGCGAGAAATAGAATACCGCGCCCTCTCCCAGCCGCCCTTCGGCCCACGTGCGCCCGTCATGACGCTCGATGATGCGCCGCACGTTGGCGAGCCCGATGCCCGTGCCCTCGAACTCTTCCGCGCGATGCAGGCGCTGGAACACCCCGAACAGCTTCGCGCCGTACTTCATGTCGAAGCCGACGCCGTTGTCGCGCACGCCGATCACGTATTCGTCGCCGCTTCGGGTCGCGAATATCTCGATTTTCGCCGATTCCCGCGTCCGCGTATATTTCACCGCGTTCGATATCAGGTTGCGCACCGCAAGCTGAAGGAAAGCGGCGTCGCCGGTCACGCGCGGCAGATCGCCGATCACCCATTCGATGCTTCTTCCCGAGCCTTCCACCTCGACTTCCTGCACGACCGACTTCACGAGCAGGCCGAGATCGACCGGCGCGGGCCGGAGCGCGGCGCGGCCCATCTGCGAGAACGTCAGCAGGTCGTCGACGAGCGTGCCCGCGAAACGCGCAGATTCCAGCATGTTGTTGAGAAACCGCCGGCTCTTGTCCGACATGCGCTCGCCTTCCTGCTCGCGCAGAAGATCGCCGTATCCGGCGATATGGCGCAGCGGCGCGCGCAGATCATGCGATACCGAATACGAGAACGCCTCCAGCTCCTTGTTCGCGCGCGTGAGTTCGGTCGCGAGTTCCGCGCGCTCTTCCGCGCGGCGCAGCACGATGTTCAGCAGCGCGCCGCGCAGTTCGGCGGCGATTTCGAGCTCGCTCTGACGCCACAGCGCCGAATGGCCGCGCACCGTTTCGAGCCACGGCGAAAAGCTCGTGCGCGGCGCGCTCGAGCCATCCGCGCTTTCGATCTTGACCGGCTCGCCCGCCCATTCGATCGTCTGCATCAGTTCGGGACGGAACCACAGCAAATAGTTGCGGAAGATCTGCGAGACCGGCACCGCGAGCACGCCGCACGCCTTGTCTGCGTGCGCCTTGGCGGGCGGCCATTCGCGCGCGAGCGAATCCGTCGCCCACACGCCGGAGGTGTTTTCCGCGAGCCAGTGCGTGAGCGCGCGCACGGTGTCCTCGTCGGGCGTCGCGCCGAGCAGCGTGACCTGATCGTCGAAGACGATCGCCGCGCCCGCGGAACGCGCGAAACTCAGTACGTCGCCCGGCACGGCGCGCAAGCCGGCGACGAAGTTCTCGTGCTCGCCCATCGCCGAAATCAGGCGGCTCATCGTGCGGCGCAGCGCGCTCAGATATTCGCCCTCGGCGCGCTCTTCCTTCGCTTCGATCTGCAAGGACAGCATGTGCCCGAGATGCTCGACCGCGACGCGCGTATTGAACGGCACGATGCGCGCGCTGTGATCGTGACACGAGATGAGTCCCCACAACTGTCCCCGCACGACGATCGACACGGACATCGACGCATGCGTGCCCATGTTGCGCATGTACTCCAGATGCACGGGCGAGAAGCTGCGCAGCGTCGCAAACGTGAGATCGGTGGGGCGTCCGGTGACGGGATTCACGCTCGGCACGAGGCGCGCGGGCGTGTAGTCGACATCGGCGACGAGGCGGATACGGTTCTTCAGATACAGCGCGCGCGCCTGACGCGGAATGTCCGACGCCGGGAAGAACTGATGCAGGAACGACGGATAACTCGCGTCGCGGTCCTCCGCGAGCACGTGGCTGCGGCCTTCCTCGTCGAAGCTATAGAGCATCACGCGGCCGAAGCCCGTGATCGCCCGCACTTCGCGCACGGCGAGCTCCGCGAGCGCCTGCACGCTGCCGCCCTCCTGCAGCCCGCGCGCGAACGTGCGGACGAGCGGATACATCGACGCGAACGCATCGCCCGTCGCGGCGGCGGTCTCCATCTCGACGATGAGCGTGCCGTCATGACGATGTATCGTCACATCGAGGCGCAACGCCTTATCGGACGACGACGGCGCGAGATCGATCGGGCCGATGTAAAGCGGCGCGTCGTCGAGCGCGGACGTGGCGGCCGCCTGCCCGATGCGCTGCGCGCCCGCCGCGCCGAGCACGACATCGAGCGGAGCGCCGAGCAGTTCGTCGACACCCGCGTTCGTCAGCGAGACGAGGTTCTCGCTGACCTGCAGGATGTGCAGATCGTCGGACAGCACGAGCAGAAATCCATGCGGCTGGATGCCGCCGGGAATGTGGATCGGCTCGGCATCGCAGTCCTGGCTGGCGACGCCCGAGCTGAGCGTGCGCCGGCGCGCTTCGGCATCGGGCGGTCCTTGCGATGCTTCGCGCACGGCCCTCGCGCCGATGGGCGGCTCGCTCGCGGACTCGCTCATGAACCCGCTCCCGGCGCGGGCTGCGAATACTCGATGCCGATTGCTTCAGGACACAGCCACGCTTGCAGACTTTCGAACGTCGCGATGGCGGCTTTCACCGCATCGTCGTGAAGGCGTTCGGGCACGCTTGCCGCCGCGGTCTCGCGAAACGCGTTCCACATGCTGCCCGTGCGCGGGCCGTAGCCGTCGAAATACGCGTTGCCGATGCCCGGCGCGAGATCGAGACGCGCGGCCACATGCGGCGCGATGAAGCGGCCGCCGAGCGTGCTGCCTTCCATCACGTACATCGAGCCGATGGCATCGCCGATGTTGTCCATACGCGGCAGGTCATCGCGCGCGCCGGCTTGCGGCAGCGATCCGGCGGACGGCGTTTCACCCGTCAGCGCGGCGAGATCGGCGGCGAGGAGCGACGCCTTGCGGCGCGCATCGAAAAAGTCCGCGAGCGACGACGGCAGGCACGCGGCCGCCGCGTCTTCCCACGGCGCGACGTAACCATAGAATCGTTCGAGCAGCGCGATGTATTCGTCGCGCTGAAGGTCGTCCCGCATCAGGTCGAGCGCATTCTCCAGCCGCGCGTGGCACGCAGCGGTTTCGTTCTTCAGACGGGACAGAAGGTCGAGTGGCATGTTCCGTTGTGTTGGCTTCAGTCCGCAAAGCGGTCATGGGATGCAAGCATCGGAAGGGCTTACCGGTTTGCGCGCTTGTTGAAATACGCGCATCGGTAGAAAAAACGCGGCGAACGTTGCGTTCAAGCCCGCTCCCGATCAACGAATCATTCTACGCAAGCGGCCCGCGCGCTGCCATCCGCGAAGGCTTTTCACCGTTCGGTTCAGCGCTCCTTCGACTGCCCTTCGCCGCTGTTCGCATTCGCATGTTCGTCGCGCTGCGTGTCGCGCTGATAGTCGCCGCCGCCGCGCCGGTCCGTGTCGACGAGACCGTGTTCGAGGTCCTCGTGCGCCTGCTTGCCAACATCGCGCGCGCCATGTTCGCGTTGCGATTCGACGTTCTGATCCGCCTCGTGAGGCAGCGGCGCGTTCGACGCATCGTCGCGCGCCTGCTTCTCGCGATCCTTGCTCGCCATTTCGCGTCCGCGTTCGGGCACGCTCTCCGGGCCCGCGTTCGCCTGCTTCATGTTCGTCTCCTTGTGAACGCTCACTTGCGCGATGCGTTCATGCCAAGCCGCTTCTTCATCTCCGCCGTGAGCCGCTGACGCGCCTTGTCATAGCCCGCCCACGGATCGCTCTTCAGCGCATCGAGCCGCTCGCGCACGTTGCCGATATGCCATTGATCGCCGCTCGTGACGGAATCGAGTTCGTCCCAGGCAAGCGGCATCGATGCGCCGAGCCCCGGCCGCGCGCGCAGCGAGAATGCGGCGACCGTGCTGGAGCCGCGGTTGTTGCGCAGATAGTCGATGAAGATCTTGCCCTTGCGATTCTGCATGCCCATTTTCGCGGAGAAGAGCTTGGGCAGCGTGCTCGCCATATGCTGCGCGACGGCCTGCGAGAAATCCTTCATGTCGTCCCAGCTCGCCTGCTTCGCAAGCGGCACGACCACATGAAAGCCCTTGCCGCCGCTCGTCTTGCAGAACGACGTGAGACCGAGCTCGACGAGCAGATCCTTCGTGAGCTTCGCGGCCTCGATCATGCGTTCCCAGCCGACGCCTTCGCCCGGATCGAGATCGAAGATCATGCGATCCGGCTTCTCGATGTTCGACGCCACCGCGTTCCACGTATGCAGCTCGATCGTGCCCATCTGCGCGGTGCCGACGAGCGCCTGCGACGATTCGATCGTGAGCAGCGGCGGATGTCCCGGATCGATATCGGGATGCTGCGTGATATGCGGAATCGCGAGCTTCGCGCTGTGCTTCTGAAAGAACAGCTCGCCGCCGATGTCTTCCGGCGCGCGCACGAGCGACACCGGCCGATCCTTCAGATGCGGCAGCATCCAGTCGGCGACCGACGCGTAATACTCGACGACGTCGAGCTTGGTCAGCCCCGTCGATTTGTCGATCACGCGATCCGGATGGCTGATCTTCACGCCTGCGATTTCAGCCGGACTCGCCTTGGCCTTTTTCGCGGCCGTCGTCTTCTTCGCCGCGATTTTCTTTGCCGCGACTTTCTTCGCGGCCACGGGCTCTTCCTTCACGATCTGACGAGCGGGTTTATCGTCCCGCAAACTGACGAACGATGCTTGTCGCACGATGCGCTCCTTGGTCCATTCCGCGAAATTGCATTCCGCCACGAGCTCGGGCTTCACCCAATGCACGGGCGTGCGGCTGCGTTCCTGCGGCTCGCTTGCAAAGGGCATGCGTTGAGTCTCGCGCTTGTCGAGTTCCTTCTTCACCGCGACGAGCGTCGCGTGATCGAAGCCGCTGCCGACGCGCCCTGCGTACTGCAACTTGCCGTCCGTATCGTAGACGCCGAGCAGCAGCGCGCCGAACTGCCCGCGGCTGCCAGAGGGCTCCGAATAGCCGCCGATCACGAATTCCTGGCGGCGTCTGCACTTGAGCTTGATCCACGACGCACTGCGCCCCGAGACATAGGTGCTGTCGATCCGCTTGCCGATGATGCCTTCCAGCGCCATGTCGCAAGCGCTCTTGAGCAGGTCGTCGGCGTGAAAGGCGAAGTCTTGCGAGAAGCGCAGCACCGGATCGTCGAGCGGCTCGATGACCGCCTTCAGGATCGCACGGCGTTGCACGAGCGGCACGTTGCGCAAGTCGTAGCCGTTCAGATACGGCACGTCGAAGAAATAGACGACGATGTCTTGCGGGCGCCCCACGTCGAATGCGTTCTGCAGCGCCTGGAAGTCGGGCAAGCCGCGCTCGTCGAGCACCACGGCTTCGCCGTCCAGCCAGCCACTTTCGATATCGAGCTTGTCGAGCGCCTTCACCTGCTTCGAGAACTTCGCGGTCCAGTCGTTGCCGTTGCGCGTATAGATGCGAACTTCGCGCTTGCCCTTCACCGTTTCGATGCGCGCGAGCACGCGATAGCCATCGAACTTTATTTCGTAGCCCCAATCATCTCCGGGCGGCGCGGCATCGACGAGCGTGGCGAGTTGCGGCTTGAGCGTCGCGGGCAGCTTCGCCTTTTGCGCGCCTTCGATCGCCGGTTCGTGCGACAACGTGCGCAACGACTCGGCGTTGCGATTCGCGACGATATCCGGATGCGCGTGACCATTCCCCGCCTTCGCTGCTTTCGCCGAGGTCTTGCGCGCCGGCGCTTTCTTCGCGCCCGCCTTGCGTTCGTTGCGCTCGCGCAGCGCACCGGTTTCGTCGCGTGCGCCGAGCGAATCGGACAGCACGCTGCCGGGTTTCTTCAGCAAGATGTCGTACTCGGCTTCGGGGCGCGCTTCGTCGTCACGCTCCTTGATGAGCAGCCATTGCTCCTTGTCGCCGCTGCCGCGCATGTGGCTTTTCACGAGCGTCCAGCCGCCGTGCAGCTTTTCGCCGTCGAGCGTGAACTTGAGCTTGCCCTTTGCATACTCGCGCGCCGCGTCCTCGACGCTGCCCGATTGCGGCGCCCAGGTCCCGCGATCCCACACGATGACGCTGCCCGCGCCGTAGTTGCCTTCGGGAATCTCGCCTTCGAACGAGCCGTAATCGAGCGGATGATCTTCGACGTGCACCGCCAGCCGCTTCACCGACGGATCGAGACTCGGCCCTTTCGGCACCGCCCATGATTTGAGCGTGCCATCGAGTTCGAGACGGAAGTCGTAATGCAGGCGGCGCGCGTCGTGTTCCTGAATCACGAAGGACAGCGCGCTTTGCGTGGCCTTTTTCGCGCGCGCGCTGCGCTTCGTGGCGCCGGACGGCTCCGGCGTCTTGTCGAAACGCCGCATCCGTTGATAGGTTTCGAGTTTCTCAGCCATCGTCGTTGGGTCGTGCGCTTATGCGCGTTTGCGGCGCGTCGTCTTGCGTGCCGGACGCGCGGTTTCCTCGCCGCTTTCGTCGCCCGAATCGTCATCGGATTGCGCGGCCTTGCCGCCGCGTTTCGCCGCGCCGCCTTTCTTCAGGCTGCGCTTGAGCAGTTCGGACAAGTCGAGAATGTCGGCGGATGCCTTTTCCTCGCCACCTTCGTCAATCTTCATCACCTCGGCAACCTTGCCTTCCTTCACCTTCCTGTCGACGAGCGCCATGATGTCGTCCTTGAAGGTGTCGTGATACTTCGTCGGGTCCCAGGTGTCGCTCATGTCGTCGATGAGACGCTTGGCCATTTCGAGTTCCTTCGGCGTGACGCCGGCCTTTTTCGTGTCTTCGTCCGGGAACTTGAACTGGCTGAAGTCGCGCACTTCGTCGCCCCAGCGCAGCGTGTTGAGCGCGAGCGCGGGGCCGACCGGAATCAGCGCCGCCAGATGCTGCTTGTTGTGCAGCACGACGCTCGCGATGCCGACCTTGCCCGTATCCTTCAGCGCATCGCGAAGCAGCGCGTAGACCTTTTCGCCTTTGCGATCGGGCGCGAGGTAGTACGGCGTATCGAGCGAGAGGAACGAGATCTCGGGCGCATCGACGAAGGCGAGAATATCGACCGTCTGCGTCGATTCGGGATTGGCCGCGCGGATTTCGGCGTCGGTCATCACGACGTACTTGCCCTTCTCGTATTCGAAGCCGCGCACGATGTTGTCGCGCGTGACTTCCTTGCCCGTGTTCTTGTTGATCTGCTTGTAGCCGATCGGGTCCATCGAGCGCTTGTCGAGCAGGTTGAAGCCGACCTTCTCCGACTGCGTCGCCGGATAGAGTTGCACGGGCACGTGGACCAGCCCGAAGCTGATCGCGCCTTTCCAGATCATGTGCGGCATTGCGGCACCTTCGCTGTCGGATCGAATCGATGGATACGCTCGGGAACATGCGCCCAAGCGTTTCTGCGCGCCGTTTTCAGCGCGGCATCGAGAAGAATCGCACAAAGCGTGCCAAGCGGCGCGGGCGTGCGGACGCACGGCGCGCCGGGTCGCCCGCGCTTGCGTGCGGCCGTTCATCTGTAAGCTTTACTGAGGATGAGTTTGCGCGACAAGTTTGCGCGGTTCGGAAAACGAGACAGTTAGTTGCGTATGCGGCATCGAAAAAACGCGCCGGGAAGGCTGGCGCGTCCATCGAGTTACTTGCGGCTCGCGGTGACGGTCAACTGCGTGCCGTCATCGAGCGTGACGGTTTTCTTGGAGCCGGTAGAGGTCGGCATCGAGAAGCGCACGATCTGGCTGAAGCGATTATCGACGGGACATTGCAGGCTCTTGCCGCCCACGGTCACCTTGCTCGTGCCCTTCGGCGCGTATGCGCGAAAGCTGATCTGCACGTTCGCCGCGCCGTTGTCCGCGACGACCGGCGCGAAGCGGATCTGCACTTGCCGCACCGCTTGCCCGTCCGCGCTTTTGGGCACCGACGCCGCCTGCGGGCACCCGTCCGGTACGGCCTGCGCGCCGCTCGGCGCGGTGCCCTGCCAGGTGAAGTCGTCGGTCTGGCCCGAGCGGATGGTGCGCGTTTCCTGCTCGTTGCCGAAATTCTTCGACGCCATCTTCACCGTGTACTTGATGGGGCCGTCATTGGGCGCTTCGGAGAGAACCTTGATGCCTGGCGTCGCGTGGGCGGTCGCTGCGAACAGCGCGAGCGCGGCGACGGAAACGATGCGACGAACGATCAAACGACGATTCATGCCGCCACCTCCGTATCGAGCGCTTGGAAGGAAAGACCGGCGCCGCGAAGCGCCGGCAAGCTGTAGGGCCGATCCAGTCTAGCGCCCCGCCCGCTGGCTCATCCTAGTGGAAAACCCGCGTGAGCAGCAACGTCGATGATGTTCGTCAACACATTCGTCAGAAGCCGGTCAGCACGAGCTTGCCGACCGTGCGCCCTTCTTCCAGAAGGCGATGCGCCTCGCGCAGATTCGCCGCGTTGATCGCGCCGAGATTCTTCCCGAGCGTCGTGCGGATCGTGCCTGCGTCGATCAGCCGCGCCACTTCGGACAGCAGCTTGTGCTGCTCGATCATGTCGGGCGTCTTGAACATCGCGCGCGTGAACATGAACTCCCAGTGAAACGCCGCGCTCTTCGCTTTCAGCAATTCGACGGGAACGGGCTGCGCGTTCTCGACGATCGACGCGATGCCCCCTTGCGGCTTGATGACGTCGGCGGCCGCGGGAAAATGCTTGTCGGTGTCGTTGAAGATCAGCACGTAATCGACTTCGGGAAAGCCGATTGCCTTCATCTGCTTCGGAATGTCGTCGAAGTGATTGACGATGTGATCCGCGCCGAGGTCTTCGGCCCATTTCGCCGATTCGGGCCGCGAGGCAGTGGCGATCACCTGCAATTTCGCGACGCGCTTCGCCAGCTGAATGCCGATCGAGCCGACGCCGCCCGCGCCGCCGATAATCAGCACCGACTTGCCCGCGTCCTTGCCTTCCGCCGACACGCCGAGCCGCTCGAAGAGCGCTTCCCACGCGGTGATCGTCGTGAGCGGCAGCGCGGCGGCGTGGGTGAAATCGAGCGATTTCGGCTTCGCGCCGACAATGCGCTCGTCGATCAGATGAAACTCGCTGTTCGCGCCTTGACGCGTAATGTCGCCCGCGTAGTAGACCGGATCGCCGGCCTTGAAGAGCGTCACGTCCGGGCCGACCGCTTCCACGACGCCCGCCGCGTCCCAGCCGAGCACGCGCGGCGTCGCCTCGACCTTGTCTTTCGGCGCGCGCACTTTCGTGTCGACGGGATTGACGGCGATCGCTTCGATTTTCACGAGCAGATCGCGGCCGGTCGGCGTGGGCTTGTCGAGTTCGATATCGATGAGCGATTCGGGATTGGAAATCGGGAGATAGCGGGTCAAACCGATGGCTTTCATTTTTTGCTCCGTCGTGAGTGGACTGGATTCGATCTTAAAGTGCGATCGGTCTTTCGAAAACCGTCATAATCGCTGAAACATTTTTCGGGAAATCCATCGAATGGCGAGCGATCCTGTAACGGAAGACACGACGCGCGAGCGGCTCGATCTGCTCGACGTCGGCCTTTTTGTGCGCGCGGCGGCGCTGGCGAATCTGTCGGCGGCGGCGCGGGAATTCGGCTTGTCGCCGGCGGTGGCGAGCGCGCGCATCGCCGGGCTGGAGCGCATGCTCGGCACGCGGCTTCTGCATCGCACGACGCGGCGGGTCTCCGTCACGCAGGAAGGCGAGATTTTCGCGGCGCGCGCGCGCGAACTGCTCGACGCCGCCGAAGCCGCGCGCGCATCGGTCGGGCGCGCGCGGGCGCATCCGCATGGCCGGCTGCGCGTGACGATGCCGTCTTCGCTCGGCCGCCAGCACATCTCGCCGCTGATTCCGGCGTTTCTGCGCCAGTTTCCCGGCGTGACCGTCGATTTGCGCATGACCGATCAGATCGTCGATCTCGTCGATGAAGGCATCGACCTCGCGATCCGCATCGGCGCGCTGAAGGATTCGACGCTCGTCGCGAAAAAGCTCGCGAGCAACCGGCGCGTGCTGTGCGCATCGCCCGCGTATCTCGCCGAACACGGCACGCCGCGCCATCCCGCCGATCTCGTCGATCACGAATGCGTGATCCTCGCCGATCAGCGCGACTGGAGCTTCGTCACGCCGACGGGCGTCATCGACGTGCGCGTGTCCGGGCGCATCGTGACGGACAACGGCGAAGTGATCCGGGATGCGCTCGCGGCGGGCATCGGCATCGGCCTCAAATCGACGTGGAGCGTCGCGCCCTTGCTCGCGAGCGGCGAACTCGTCACCGTGCTCGACGATTACCCGCTCGCGCAGACCGTCGCGATCTGGGCGGTGTATCCGAGCCGCGCGTTCGTGCCGCCGAAGACGCTCGCGTTCATCGACTTCCTCGCGGCGCAGTTCGGCGAGCCGCCTTACTGGGATGTCGATCCGGCGCGCGTGCAGCGCTGAAGGTTCTTTACAATGGCGGTTTCGCCGCCCTTTCCTGCTCTTTTTGATGAACCTCGTCATTCAAAGTCCCAGCGCCATTTCCGATTCGCATCTGCGGCCGCTCGCGGCGCTCGCACGCGCCAAAGAGACGCAGCGCGTCGACGACACCCTTCTGCGTCTCATCGACGCCGATCCGCTGCAGCGCCCCGACATCGACGCTTATTGCGGCACCCATGCGCTCGATTACGCCTTTATCGAAGCGAACGCGAAGCTCGCCGATTTCGGCCTCGTCGCGATGGACATGGATTCGACGCTCATCACGATCGAGTGCATCGACGAAATCGCGGATTTTTGCGGGCTGAAAGCCGAAGTCGCGGCAATCACCGAAGCGTCGATGCGCGGCGAGATCAAGGACTTCAACGAGAGCCTCACGCGGCGCGTCGCGCTCCTCAAAGGTCTCGATGCAAGCGCGTTGGAACGCGTCTACGAAGAGCGCCTGCAACTGTCGCCGGGCGCGGAACGCATGCTCGAAGGCGCGCGCGCGGCGGGCCTGAAAACGCTGCTCGTGTCGGGCGGCTTCACGTTCTTCACCGAGCGTCTGAAGGCGCGGCTCGGCCTCGATTACACGCGCGCGAATACGCTCGAAATCGTCGATGAGAAGCTGACCGGCAAGGTCGTCGGCGAGATCGTGAACGCGGATGTGAAGGCGCGCACGCTCATCGAAACGTGCGCGCAGATCGGCATCGATCCGAAACGCGCGATCGCAATGGGCGACGGCTCGAACGACCTGAAGATGATGGCGGAAGCCGGATTATCGGTCGCGTTCCGCGCGAAGCCGGTCGTGCGGCAATCGGCGAGTCTCGCGTTCAACTTCGTCGGACTCGACGGCTTGTTGCGGCTCTTCTGATCGATGTGAAAACGGCGCCTTCGGGGTGCGCCTTCGGGGCGCCGTTTTCATTCAGGCGAACGCCTTGGCGAGCGCGGCTTCGAGATCCGCGCGCAAATCCGCTTCCGCTTCGAGACCGACGTAGAAACGCACCAGCACGCCTTCGTGCGGCCATTGCGACGCGGTGCGCATCGAGCGGATGTTGTACGGCATCGCGAGGCTGTGCGCGCCGCCCCAGCTCCAGCCGATCGAGAACAGTTCGAGCGCTTCGACGAACGCATCGACTTGCGCGCTCGTGTAGCGGCCATCGAAGACGATCGAAAACAGCCCGCCCGCGCCGCCCTTGAAGTCGCGCGTAAAGAACGCGTGGCCGGGACAATCCTCCAGCGCCGGATGCAGGACCGCCTTCACTTCGGGCCGCGTCTTGAGCCACTGGGCGAGCGCGTACGCGGTGCGGTCGTGCGCTTCGTAGCGCACTTTCATCGACGGCAGGCTGCGCAGCACGAGCGACGCATCGTCCGCCGACACGCCGATGCCCATACGCATCCGCGCGCGTTTGAGCTTCTTGTGCAGTTCCTCATCGCGCGTGATGGTCGCGCCCATCAGGATGTCGCTGCCGCCCGACTGATATTTCGTCAACGCCTGCACGGAAATGTCGACGCCATGCTCGAACGGCTTGAACGCGAGGCCCGCGGAAAACGTGTTGTCGATCGCCGTGACGATGCCCTTCGCGCGCGCGACGGCGACGATCGCCGGCACGTCCTGCACTTCCATCGTCACCGAGCCGGGCGCTTCGAGCCAGATCAGCTTCGTGTTCGGACGGATCGAATCGGCGATGCCCGCGCCGGTCATCGGATCGTAATAGGTCACTTCCAGCCCGAAATCGGCGGCGAGCCAGTCGGCGTGATCGCGATTCGGACCGTAGGCGTTGTCGGGCACGAGAACGTGATCGCCCGCTTTCACGAGACCGAAGTAGATGTTGGAGATCGCGGCGAGCCCCGACGGCTGCAGCAGCGCGAATTCGCCGCCCTCGATCGCGGCGAGACGCTGCGCGAGCGCGATGGTCGTCGGCGTGCCGTGCAGGCCGTAGCGCCACTTCGAATCGTCGCTCCAGACGAGCGAGCGCATCGAGGCGAGATCGGGAAACACGACCGTCGATGCGCGCGCGACCGGCACCGAGAACGACTCGAAGCCGGGCGTGATGCGGTCTTCAGGCTGAACGATGCGGGTTTGCAGATCGCGGTCCTTGCTGCTGGAATCAGTCATGGCTTTGCAATACGGAATGAAAAGAGACCGCCGCCGGAACGCCCGGCGGGGTGAAGACAGAGCGAATCATTCGCCGATGATGACGTTGCTCGTGCCGCCCACGGCATTCTTGGGCGGCGCGGGCGGCGCAGGTTCCAGCGACGGCGCGGGCGGCGCCTTCGCGGTGCCCGTCGCGGGCAAGGTCTTGCCGGCCGCGGCGGGCCGCAGATCGAACGGCTGCGGGTTCGAATCGTCCGGGTTCATGCGCTCGCCGGACACGCTGCCGTCCGCCGCGAACTTGCCGACCCAGTTGCCCGTGATGTGCGTGCCGTCGTTCGATTCCTCGATTTCGAGCGTGTCGCCGTCGCGGTCGCCCGCGACGAGAATCACGTTCGGGCTGCCGGCGAACCGGTACTCGCCGTGCACGCCGGAGGGCTCGTCGGTTTTCGCGCCGAGTTTCATCTCGATCTGCTTGTCGCCGAGCGTGCCGACGTAGCGCGGAAACTTCGCGTACTCCGGATTCGGCGTGAGCGGCTTCTGCGGCGGCAGCGCGAGTTCCTTGATCGCGGCTTGCGCGCCGTGTGCGTCGGCGCCCGCTGGCTCGCGTGCGTTCTGTGCCTGCACGCCGGTCTGGCCCGCCGGCATCGGCGATTTGCACGCGGCAAGCGCGGCGAAGATCGTCAAGGCCGCGACCGTCCGCGGCCCTTTCATGCTTGGCATCATCCGTGAGTCCTTCAAATGCGCTCGAAGATCGCCGCGATGCCCTGGCCGCCGCCGATGCACATCGTCACGAGCGCGTAACGCCCGCCGATGCGCTGCAGTTCGTACAACGCCTTCACGGTGATGAGCGCGCCGGTCGCGCCGATCGGATGCCCGAGCGAAATGCCCGAGCCGTTCGGATTGACCTTCGCGGGATCGAGCTTCAGTTCCTGCGATACGGCGCACGCCTGCGCGGCGAACGCCTCGTTTGCTTCGATGACGTCGAGATCGTCGACGGAGAGGCCCGCGCGCTCCAGCACCTTCTGCGTCGCGGGAACCGGGCCGATGCCCATGATCTTCGGATCGACGCCCGCGTGCGCGTACGCGACGAGCCGCGCGAGCGGTTTCGCGCCGCGCTTTTCCGCAAGCGAGCGCTCCATGAGCACGACGGCCGCGGCCGCATCGTTGATGCCCGACGCGTTGCCCGCCGTCACCGTGCCGTTTTCCTTCGCAAAAACCGGCTTGAGCTTCGCGAAGTCTTCGGCGGTGGCGTTCAGGCGAACGTGCTCGTCGCGGTCGAACACGGTGTCGCCTTTCTTGGACGCGAGCGTGATCGGCAGAATCTGATCCTTGAAATAGCCGGCTTCGATCGCTTTCGCCGCGCGCCGGTGCGATTCGAGCGCGAGCGCGTCCTGCATCTCGCGCGTGATGCCGAACTTCGCCGCGACGTTCTCGGCCGTCACGCCCATGTGGATCTTGTCGAACGGATCGTTCAGCGCGCCGACCATCATATCGACGATGCGCGTGTCGCCCATGCGCTGGCCGAAGCGCGCGGCGGGCATGATGTACGCCGCGCGGCTCATGCTTTCCGCGCCGCCGCCGATGGCGACATCGGCATCGCCGAGCAGAATGGACTGCGACGCCGACACGATCGCCTGCAAGCCCGAGCCGCACAAACGGTTCACCGTGAGCGCGGGCGCATGCTGCGTGACGCCGCCGTCGAGCGCCGCGACGCGCGCGAGATACATGTCGCGCGGCTCCGTATGCACGACGTTGCCGAACACGACGTGACCGACTTCATCGCCCGCGACGTTCGCGCGGGACAGCGCTTCGCGCACGACGCGCGCACCGAGATCGGTCGGGCTGAAGTCCTTCAGCGAACCGCCGAAATCGCCGATCGCCGTGCGCACGCCGCTTACCACCACCACTTCACGTTGCATGTTGTCGTCTCCTTCGTTTGAGGTGCGGCTATTCTGCCAGCGCGCGCTCGACCTCGTCCTTTCGCGGGATCGGCGCCACTGCGCCAAAACCTTGTGTCGACAAAGCCGCGGCGACGTTCGCGTAGCGCGCCGCGGCGAAAGGATCGTCGCCTGCAACGATGCGCGCGATGAACGCGCCGCCGAAGCAGTCGCCCGCCCCGGTCGCATCGACCGCCTGCACGACGCGGCCCGGCACCACGCGCCGCTCGTCCGGCGTCGCGATATACGCGCCTTCCTTGCCGAGCTTCAGCGCGACGACCTTCGGACCGAGTTTCAGCAGCGCATCGACGATCGCGTCTTTGTCTTCGTGGCCGGTGAGCAGCGTGACGTCGTCCCAGCTCGGCAGGCAGATGTCGGTTGCGCGGATCGCTTCGAGCATGACCGCGCGGGCGCGCGCGAGCGGCCACAGCTTCAGGCGCAGGTTCGTGTCGAAGCTGACCTTGACGCCGTGCGTGCGCGCATGGTCGATCGCGGCGAGCGCGGCATCGCAGGCGGCCACGCCGATCGCGAGACTGATCCCCGACAGATGCACGACCTTCGCGGCGGCGATCGCATCGAGCGGCAAGTGCGACGGCGCGTAGCGGCTCGCCGCCGAACCCGCGCGCAGATAGTCGAAGCGATGCCCGCTCTCGCCGTGCGACACGAAATAGACGCCCGTGGGCGCATCGTGATCGACGCGCACCGTCGACGTATCGACGTTTTCCGCGCGCCACAGATCGAGCAGCAATTGCCCGAAGTGATCGTTGCCGACCGCGGACACGAAGCCCGTCGCCGCGCCCTGGCGCGATGCCGCGATCAGGAAGTTGGAGACGTCGCCGCCGAAGCCTTGCAGATAGTTCGGCTGATCGCGCGTCGACTGATTGAACTCGATCATGGCCTCGCCGAGCGCGAGGACGTGCGGCATCCTTGGCATGGCTTTAGACCTCGCCCCAGAGATCGTGGCCATCGGCGCCGGTGATCTTCACCGACACGAAGTCGCCGGCCTTGTAGCGCTTCGATGCCTTCGTCGTCGGCGCGATGTACACGACGCCGTCGATTTCCGGCGCGTCCGCCGCCGTGCGACCGATGCCGCCTTCCGCGCCCACTTCATCGACGAGCACTTTGAGCGTCTTGCCGACCTTCTTCTTCATGCGCTTCGCGGACAGTTCTTCCGCGAGTTCCATGAAGCGCGCGCGGCGATCCTCGCGCACTTCGTCGGGCAACGCGCCGTCGAGTTCGTTCGCCGTTGCGCCTTCGACCGGCGAATACGCGAAGCAGCCGACGCGATCCAGATCCGCTTCCTTCAGGAAATCCAGCAGCGTCTGAAACTGCTCTTCCGTCTCGCCCGGAAAGCCCGCGATGAACGTGCTGCGAATCGTCAGATCGGGACAGATTTCGCGCCATGTCTTCACGCGCTCGAGCACCTTTTCCGCGTTCGCCGGGCGCTTCATGCGCTTCAGCACTTCGGGATGCGCGTGCTGGAACGGCACGTCGAGATACGGCAGAACGTGGCCGCGCAGCGGGCCTTCTGCCATCATCGGGATGACTTCGTCGACGCTCGGATACGGATACACGTAATGCAGGCGCACCCACGCGCCGTACTGCGCGGCGAGTTCGCCGAGCGCGCCGACGAGCTCGGTCATGCGCGTCTTGAGCGGCTTGCCGTTCCAGAAACCCGTGCGGTATTTCACGTCGACGCCGTACGCGCTCGTGTCCTGCGAAATCACGAGCAGTTCCTTCACGCCGGACTTGAACAGATTTTCGGCTTCCAGCATGACTTCGGCGACGGGGCGCGAGACGAGATCGCCGCGCATCGACGGGATGATGCAGAACGTGCAGCGATGGTTGCAGCCTTCCGAAATCTTCAGGTAAGCGTAGTGGCGCGGCGTCAGCTTGATGCCGGCGGGCGGCACGAGATCGGTGAACGGATCGTGCGGTTTCGGCAGATGCGTATGCACCGCGTTCATGACTTCGTTGGTCGCGTGCGGACCGGTGACGGCCAGCACTTTCGGATGCACTTCCTCGATGAGGCCCGAACCGCTCGCGCTCTTTTTCGCGCCGAGACAGCCGGTCACGATGACCTTGCCGTTCTCGCTCAACGCCTCGCCGATGGCGTCGAGGCTTTCCTGCACGGCTTCGTCGATGAAGCCGCAGGTGTTGACGACGACGAGGTCCGCGCCGTCATAGGTGCCGGAGATTTCGTAACCTTCGGCGCGCAACTGCGTCATGATCTGCTCGGAATCGACGAGCGCTTTCGGGCAGCCGAGCGACACCATGCCGATTTTCGGCGCGGGCTTCGTCCTGGCGAGTGAATCGATTGAATCTAAAGAATTTTTCACGGGAAGAGTGTCTTGTGGGAGCGCAAGAGGCCAATCCACTATTTTACATCGGCGGGCCGCGGGCACGGCTCGGCCCCCTTTTCCTTTGTCTCATTCCGATTGAAGCTGGCGCGCAGCAAACTCGAGCGAATCCGCGGCTTCCCGCGTCTCTCATTGCTTCGAATCACACATCGGTTTCATGCTCGACTACTCAGCGCTGCGCCATTTCAATCCGCACTTCGTCACGCCCTGCTACTCGGGCCAAGTGACGTCCGGCTACGCCACCAGCATGCTCACGCTCACCAACGAGCTCTGGCGCCTCGGCGTGCGAGGCTCGATGCGCATCTGCGCCGGCGAAAGTCTCGTCACGCGCGCGCAATGAAGCCGTCGCGCATTTTCTGATGCATACGGAGCACACGCATCTCTTCTGGATCGATGCCGATATCGGCTTCACGCCGGAGCAGGCGCTGCGTCTGCTGCTCGCGGGTCGCGATGTCGTCGCCGGCGTGTATCCGCTCGAGCGCATCGACTGGACGGGCGAGATTCCCGCCGGGCTCACGCAAGCGCAGTTTCTCGAACGGGCGTTGCGCTATCCGGTGAATTCGCATGACGGCGCGCGCCTCGAAGTGGACGACGACGGCTTCATGAAAGTGGACGAGGCGCCGACGGGCTTCATGTGCATACGCCGCGCGGTGCTCGAAACGATGATCGCGCGCATGCCCGAGTTGCGCTACGTGCCCGACGCGCCGCCGGATTCGCCGTTGCACGGCTACTGCCATCGCTTCTTCGACGTGATGGTCGAGCCGGAAACCGGGCGCTATCTTTCCGAGGACTACGCGTTTTGCCGCCGCTGGCGCGATTCTGGCGGAAAGGTGTACGTGGATGCACGCTCGACACTGGAGCACCACGGCGCCTATACGTATCGCGGCGATTTCGGCGCGGCGCTGGCGTACGATTCGACGAGAGCCGTGGGCGGGCAATGAACGGACGGCGCGCGAGCGCTCACGCCGAGGCGCGCAAGCCTCGACGCCCGCACGCGCCCTCGAACCGGACTACTTCTTTTCCGTCGACGAAGGCGTGGGCGTCGGGAACGGAAACGTGTTGAACATCGACTTCGCCTGCGACTGCATCTGCTCCTGCATCTGCACGAACATGTTTTTCGACTGCTCGATGTAGCTCGTCATCATGCCCTGCATCATCGGCGCCTGCATGTTCATGAACTGCGACCAGACTTCGGGGTTGAGCGCGTTGCCGTCGTAGATGCCCTTGCTCTGCTCGGTCAGCTTCTGCTGGATGTCGATGAACGCCTGGATGTTCTTCTCCAGATACGTGCCCATCATGCCCTGCATCGCGTGGCCGTAGAAACGGATGATCTGCGAGAGCATCACCGACGAGAACATCGGCAGGCCGCCGCTCTCTTCTTCCAGAATGATCTGCAGAAGGATGCTGCGCGTGAGGTCGTCGTTGGACTTCGCGTCGAGCACCTTGAAATCTTCCTGATCGAGCACGAGCTGTTTCACATCCGACAACGTGATGTAGGTGCTCGTTTCCGTGTCGTACAGCCGACGGTTTGGATACTTTTTGATGAGTCGTTCGGCGGGTTTCTTTGTAGTAGTAGTGGTGGTCATTTAACGCCTTTAAACGCAAAACTTTACTGCGATGGCAGCAAGCAGGTCTTGCGTTGTCGCAAAAAAGCGCTGCTGCATGTTCGCCGCATCGTTGATAAATCCGGCGAGTGGTGACTTCCCGCGCGCGTTTCGGCGTCGCGGGAAGCCGCCGCCCGTCAGCCCATATGCAAGCCGCCGTTCAGCGAGAAGTCCGCGCCGGTCGCGAAGCCCGATTCTTCGGACGCGAGCCACGCGCAGATCGAGCCGATTTCGTCCGGGGTGCCGAGACGGCGCACCGGAATGGTCGCGACGATCTTCTCCAGCACTTCCGGACGGATCGCCTTCACCATGTCCGTGCCGATATAGCCCGGCGACACGGTGTTGACCGTCACGCCCTTCGTGGCCACTTCCTGCGCGAGCGCCATTGTGAAGCCGTGAATGCCGGCCTTCGCGGTCGAGTAGTTCGTCTGACCGAACTGGCCTTTCTGCCCGTTCACCGACGAAATGTTGATGATCCGGCCCCAGCCGCGCTCGACCATGCCGTCGATGACCTGCTTCGTCACGTTGAAGAGGCTCGTCAGGTTCGTGTCGATGACGGCGGTCCAGTCTTCGTGCGTCATCTTGCGGAACACGACGTCGCGCGTGATGCCCGCGTTATTCACGAGGACATCGATCTCGCCGACTTCGGCCTTGACCTTGTCGAACGCGTTCTTGGTCGATTCCCAGTCGCCGACGTTGCCTTCCGAGGCGATGAATTCGAAGCCGAGCGCCTTCTGGTCTTCCAGCCATTTCACCCGGCGCGGCGAATTCGGACCGCAGCCCACGACGACCGTAAAGCCATCTTTAAGCAGGCGCTGGCTGATGCTGGTGCCGATGCCGCCCATCCCGCCGGTTACATACGCTATACGCTTCGCCATTCCTCACTCCATTTTCGTTATGCGGACGGCGATCTCCTTGCCGCCCGCTGGCCCTTCCCAATCCCGCCAGTGACTATCTGTGACTTGTTACGGACGTTCCACCGCCAGCGCGACACCCATGCCGCCGCCGATGCACAGCGACGCCAGACCCTTCTTCGCATCGCGCTTCTGCATTTCGTGCAGCAGCGTGACGAGAATCCGGCAGCCCGACGCGCCGATCGGATGACCGATCGCGAT